>CADBSW010000001.1 GCA_902797505.1 uncultured Prevotellaceae bacterium
ATATCCGTTATACGGAGGCAACTGTGGGCATACGTTATGCTCCCGGCGAGACCTTCATCAATACGAAGCAGCATCGGTGGCCCGTAAACCTCGATGCCCCGGTATTCCGACTTACCCATACGATGGGCTTCAAGAATATCCTGGGTGGACAGTATAACTATAACATGACCGAGGCAGAGGTGTATAAACGTATCTGGATGCCACAGAATTTCGGAAAGATCGATGTGCGTATCAAGGCGGGTGCACAGTGGAACAAGGTGCCGTATCCGTTGTTGATCATGCCAGTGGCTAACCTGTCGTATATCCTGGAGGAACAAACCTTCAACCTCGTTAATAACATGGAGTTCCTCAACGACCGTTATGCCTCGCTGGATGCCTCATGGGATATGAACGGTAAGATACTCAACCGTATACCTCTGTTGCGCCGACTGAAGTGGCGTGAGTATTTCGGTGTGAAGATGTTGTGGGGACACCTTACCGATAAGAACAACCCCACACTGGAGCAAAACCAGAATGACAACATCCCGATGCAGTTCCCGGAGGGTTGTCATATCATGGACAGACATCAGCCTTATGTAGAGTTGATCGCCGGTGTGCATAATATCTTCAAACTGTTGCATGTGGAGTATGTCAGACGACTGAACTACCTGAATCTGGCAACAGCGAATAAACACGGTATCCGATTGATGATCCGCGTAACGTTCTGATATATGGTAAAAGCGATCATTTTCGATTTCGGTGGGACATTAGACACACATGGCGATCACTGGAGCAAGGTGATGTGGAGGGCCTATCTCAGCAATGGGATACTCCAAGAGTCGCAGGCTGATGATTTCCGCAAGGCGTATGTCTATGCGGAGCGTACCCTCGGCAACGGACATATCATCCGTAGTAACTATACCTTTAAGTTGACGCTGGATGTGAAGATACGTCTTCAGTTGGAATACCTCATCACCCATCAAGTGCTGGAAATCACAGATAAGAAGATCTTCCAGGATATCCATACCCAACTGCATCAACAACTCTATGCCGATGTGCTGCAGACGGTCGGTAAGAGCAGGGAATGTCTGATACCCATCGTTACCCAGTATCCAACAGCCCTGGTCACTAATTTTTATGGGAATATGCAGATGGTGCTCCGCGAGATGCATATCGATATGTTTTTCCAACATGTGGTGGAGTCGGCTGTGGTGGGCATCCGCAAGCCCGATCCCGCTATCTTCCAACTGGCTATCGATCAGTTGGGCGTCTCTCCAGAGGAGATCCTCGTGGTGGGCGACAGTATGAAGAATGATATCCTGCCGGCAAAGCAATGCGGGTGCCAGACATGTTGGTTTAAGGGTGAAGGATGGGAGGAACCCCAAGAGAATACCGCTGATTTTACGATCACGGATATCAGTCAGTTGAAGGATATCGTGTTGGTTTAGTTCCTGAAGATAACAGTAATATTTATGCATAAAAAAAACAAGATTGTTTCGCAACAATCTTGTTTTTGATTTCTAACTAACTTATTATCAACTATTCATTACTCATTTGATTTTGCTGCAAATATATAGTAAAATATTTGAATTTATAACTTTTTTATTAAATTATTTTACGTAAACGTTTGCGTTATGCATATTATTTATTATCTTTGCAACGTAAATAGGAGGTATGAATCTAATTTGTATGTATTATGCCGACGAAGAAACGTAGAATATCCTTGAAAGATCTGGCAGCTGAGTTGGGTGTCAGCATGGCCACGGTGTCGCGTGCACTCCGTAATTCGCATGAGGTGAGTGATGAGATGAAGCAGCGCGTACAGCAGTTGGCCAAGGATCTGAACTACCGTCCGAACCCCTTCGCTCAGAGTCTGCGCATGGAAATGCCGCGGCAGATCGGGGTGGTGGTGCCCAATCTGGTAACCCACTACTATGCCTCTGTGCTCGATGGAATAGAGGAGTATGCCTTGGAAATGGGTTATGCGGTCATCAGTGCCAACTCTCATGAGAACCACGAACGTGAAGAGGCAGTGATCGACAACTTCATCAATATGCACGTGTCGGGTATCATCGCCTGTCTGGCGCAGGATACCGTAGACTACAGTCATTTCAAGGAGATTTACGACATGGGCATCCCCTTGGTGTTCTTTGCCCGTACCTGTTTGCATGAACTGTTCTCCAGTGTGGTGGCCAATGGTGCTGAGGCTGCCCAACAAGCCACACAACATCTGATAGATACCGGATCACGTCGCATCGCCTTTATCGGAGGACCGAATCATCTGGATATGGTGATCCGCAGAAAACATGGTTATCTGGAGGCGTTGAGAGAGAATAAGATACCTATCGACCGTGAACTGGTAGCCTGTGGAAAGATTGATTTCGAGGCTGCCTGTCAGACGACCAACCGACTCTTGGATATGCCTAATCCGCCGGATGCTATCCTTGCCTTCAATGATATCTTCACGTATGCTGCCTTCGACACGATCAAATCCAGGGGCTTGCGTATTCCTGAGGATGTCGCTATCATCGGATTTACGGATGGTCCTACTGCCGCCTTCGTCACACCAAAGATGTCAACCATAGAGGATCAGGCAAACAAACAGGGTCGTATGGCTTGTGAACTGCTCGTCAGAAACATCAATGGCGACCGGAAGATCTACCATGAGGTGATCCCCATGATACTGAAGATTCAGGAGTCGAGCAAGAAGCGGTAAGAATATAACGTTTATCAATAATTCCGTACTTTGCTGCTTCGCAGCGAAGATACTCCCATTCGGAAGAGCCAAAAAACCTTTTACTTTGTAAAAGTAAATTTAGTCACAATTCAATAAAACGAATAAATTCTTTTATTATCATTGTTCCTAAATTTATTTACGTTGTTTTTTGGCTTTTCCCTCATTTATCCGTATCTTTGCATTTTGAAACAGTGCTTCGGCTTGTCGCTGGTCTGTTAACAGGCGAGAGGAAAGTCCGGGCAGCATAAGACGCTCCACTTCCGAAAGTAGAAGCTATTGGTGACAATAGGAGACGCAGAAGAAAATAACCGCCTCGTTAATCCTCAAGAACCCACATCGTGGAAGCATTCAGGAGAGGTAAGGGTGAGAAGGTGGTGTAAGAGACTACCAGGCACAGGGTGATCTGTGTGCTGTGCTATCTGGAGGCTGCAAGTTCATGTATACCGTCGTCTGAGGGTTGTCTGCCCGATGGTCGTCCCCCTGGGATCGGCATCGACGGAGGGTAGAACGCTAGAGCTGCAGGGTGACTTGCAGAGTAGATAAATGACAGGCACTGACATTGTCAGTACAGAACCCGGCTTATAGGGGCACTGTTTCATTTTTATTCAACAGTTTAGGAATAGAAATACATTCGGAGATGATGGATTTTTTCAATGAGTTAGTCTATTTTATCAAGACAGGCATCTGGCAGATCAAGCGCGAGGATGTCTCTCCGATGAGGTATTTCTTTTTGGATATCCTGAAGAAACTGCTTTTGGCCGTAGAGTGGTTCTTCAACAAACGAATGTTCGATGCTGCCTCTGCACTCACCTATAGCACCTTGTTAGCCATCGTTCCTATCGTGGCAGTGGTCTTTGCCATCGCCCGTGGCTTCGGATACAACAAATATATAGAAAGTTGGTTTCGTGATCTCTTGTCCACCCAGCCACAGGTGGCCGACACCATCGTGGGCTTTGTTAATTCCTATTTGGTGCACACCCAAAAGGGTATCTTCCTGGGTATCGGATTGCTGTTCATGTTGTGGACGGTCATCATGCTGATCAGTAATATAGAGAAGGTGTTCAACGACATCTGGCAGGTGGACCAGCCACGAAGTGTTATTCGTACAATTACCGATTATCTGGCGATGTTTGTCTTGGCACCTATCCTGATCATCGTAACATCAGGTCTTTCGCTGCTTGTCACGACCTTTGCCAACGAGGTTAACGAACGGGTGCTGATAGGTCCTGCGATGCGCGTTGTCCTTAATCTCTCACCTTATATCCTCATGTCGCTGATGTTCATCTTGTTGTATGTCTTCATGCCTAATACCAAGGTGAAACTCAAGAGCGTCATCGTTCCGGGTATCTTGGCGGGTGTGGCCATGCAGGGATTGCAGTTTGTATATATCCACTCACAGATATGGGTGAGCAGTTATAATGCCATCTACGGTTCGTTTGCCGCCCTGCCGCTGTTCATGTTGTGGATGCAGATATCATGGACGATCTGCCTCTTTGGAGCAGAACTCAGTTATACCAATCAGAACTTAGAGGATTTTGCCTTCCGCGCAGTGACGGATGATCTGAGTCATCGTTATCGTCTGTTGTTGAGTGCCTTGCTCATGAAACTGATATGTAAGCGTTTTGATGAGGGACAGAAACCCTACACGGCATTGGAATTGAAGTTGCAGACGGGAATCCCCATCCGCATCACGCATGATCTGTTGCATCAGCTTACGAAAGTGCATCTGCTCACAGAGGTAACGAATGATGAGAAGGGTGAGGAGGTGGTGTATCAACCGGCAGAGACACTTTCACGATTGACCGTAGGCACTATGATCGACCGCCTGGAATCTGATGGCAGCTGGCGTATCGATATCGACTTGAAGGCTTTGGGTAGCGAACAACTCGGTCATGTTATCCGTAACCGAAAGCAATATCTTCAGCAGCAGCGTAACACCCTGCTGAAGGATCTATGATTCAGTAATGATTATTACGCTGAGTCATAGTTATTTTAGCACACAGAATTAGTAATTACTATCGTTGAATTCTCTCGAGAATTTAAGAGAATTAATCACTATTCTTGGTACAATTATATATAACTTCTTCTAAATTCTCTCGAGAATTCAAAAGAGGTAGTATATATGTGTGGTGGAGTTCATAAAGACGACGTCTTTTATTCCCCCATCAGATACTGTTTGAAGGCAGGGAATTCTTTCGACATAGGGATACTCTGCTTCTCTCCCTGCATAAAGGCGGCTAAGCGGGCAGGGATATCTACGGTTGTTCCTATCACCGATTCTACCGTATCCTTAAACTTTGCCGGATGGGCCGTCTCACAGAAGATGCCGGTCTCTCCTTCTTGGAGTTGTTCTGACAGGGCCCTATAGCCGCAGGCACCATGAGGATCGAGAATATAATGGTTGTCTTGGAAACACTGGCGCATGCTCTCTTTGATCTGCTCATCGCTATAGGTGGCTCCACTGATATACGAGATGATCTCCTGGTGGTTGCCGTGATGCAGGTCGTAGATACGGGCGAAGTTGCTCGGATCTCCCACATCCATGGCATTAGCGATGGTCTGCTTGCTGGCTTTCGGATTGTATTTACCCGTCTGCAGATATTGGTAGAAGATGTCATTGGCGTTATTGGCGGCGATGAAACGCTTGAAGGGCAATCCCATCTTCCGTCCAAACAGCGCACTGCAGATATTACCGAAGTTGCCGCTGGGCACGCACATCACCAGATGTTTCATCTGCTCAGCAGTGAGTCGTTCCTTCAACCGGGCATAGGCATTGAAGTAATAGAAGGCCTGCGGCAGGAAGCGCGCCACGTTGATGCTGTTGGCGGAGGTCAGTCGGAGGTGATGATTGACATCCTCGTCCATGAAAGCACTCTTCACCAACCGTTGACAGTCGTCGAAGACCCCATCCACCTCGATGGCGGTGATATTCTGCCCGAGGGTGGTAAACTGACACTCTTGTATCTCACTGACCTTGCCTTTGGGGTAGAGCACGTACACATGGATGCCCTCAACGCCTAAGAATCCATTGGCAACGGCAGAGCCTGTATCTCCAGAGGTGGCTACGAGAACATTCACCCGACGGTGGTCTTTCGTATCCCGACGGATGAAGTATTGCAGCAGACGCGCCATAAAACGGGCACCCACATCCTTGAAGGCGAGGGTAGGACCGTGGAAGAGTTCCAGTGAGTAGATATTTTGGGTGACAGGCACTACCGGACAGTCGAACGACAGGGTGTCGTAGACGATCTCTCGCAGGGCCTCTGCCTCTACATCCTCTCTGAAGAAGGCATCGGCCACGGTATAGGCAATCTCTTGAAAACTCTTCTTCTCTATCTCGTCGAAGAATGATGCAGGCAGCGGTTTGATACGTTCCGGCATGTATAGTCCTCGATCTTCTGCCAATCCTTTCACCACTGCTTTCTCTAGTGATGCGATCGGGGCTTGTTGGTTGGTGCTATAGTAATTCATGTGCTTGTGGTTTAATGGGTTATCCTTGATTCTCTCCAATGTTCATAAACAGTTGCATGAACTGTTGTTCTCTGAGCAGACCGTATGCGCCCTTGCAACAGCTTACCTCATCGTAGGTGGTCACCGCATCGGGCTCTATACCTTTATAATATATAAGGAAGGGCACGGGCTCATTGATGTGGATGCGCATCTCCACCGGTGTGGGGTGGTCGGGCAACACCGCGATACATACGTCCTCATCCCAAGTCTCAATCTCTTTCATGATGGGGGCGATCAACCGCTGGTCAAGATAGTTGATGGCTCGCAGTTTTAGTTCTAAGTCACCGTCATGACCTGCCTCATCCGTAGCCTCCACATGCACAAAGATGAAATCCTGTCTTCGTAATGCCTCTATCGCCGCTGCTGCCTTTCCCTCGTAGTTGGTGTCGGCCAGTCCGGTGGCGCCTTCCACCTCGATGATGTCGAGTCCGGCATAATGTCCGATGCCTCTGATGAGGTCGACGGCAGAGATGACCGATCCCTCGTGTATCTGTGGGAAGCACTGCATGAGTGTCTGCATCCTTGGGCGATACCCTCCACTCCAGGGCCAGATGCTATTAGCGGGACGTTCCCCTGACTGCACCTTATTCATATTATAGGGGTGGTTCTCCAGGAGTTGTTGCGACTTGATGATCAGGTCGTTCAGCAGAGCAGCTGTCTCACGTGCCGTCATGCGCTCGTGGGTCTCTCCCTGTTCGTCGATATACACCTCACGCAGATCTTCCCAACCACGTTCTGGTTCAACAAGCAGTTGTCGCCATGGTTCATTGGGATGGTCGTGGGGTGGGGCGCAGACGATATGTTTGCTGCCGCCCTTGACAACTAACAGGTGACGGTATTGTATGCCCGTGATAAAACGGATGCGCTCATCAGCCAACTGACTGTTCAAAGCCTGTATCAGCACATCGGCATCCTCTGTCTTCAGGTTTCCGCCATTGTGCGTCAGGATGATATCGTCTTGCAGGGTGATCAGGTTACAGCGCATCGCCATGTCTTCGGGCTGCATCTCATAACCGATGGAGGCAGCCTCCAGAGGACCGCGCCCCTCATACACCTCATTGAGATTATAGCCCATGATGGAGGTGTTGGCTACCTCACTGCCCGGAGGAAAACCCTCGGGGATGGTAGCCAGTCTGCCGGTCTTGCCATGCTTTGCCAACCAGTCCATGCAAGGCTTGTCGGCATATTGCAACAGTGTCTTATTACCTAATCGGGCAATGGGATGATCTGCCATCCCATCACCCAGTATGATGATTCTCTTCATTCTCTCTCAAATATTAGATGTTGGCGATAGACATGATATTGGCGAACACACCTGCAGCCGTTACGCTGGCACCTGCGCCATAACCTTGTATAAGCATGGGGTATTCCTTATATCGCTCGGTGGTGAGCAACACGATATTGTTCGAGCCGGCAAGGGTGTAGAAGGGGTGTCCTTGATCGATCTCCCGCAGAGACACTTTCGTTTTACCCTGAATCATCTCAGCTACAAAGCGCCAGTGCTTACCTTCCTGCTCGAGTTTGCGGCGACGTGCCTCGAAGTCGGCATCCAACTGCGGCAGGTTCTTCCAGAAGTCGTCTACACTACCTTTGAAGAGGGCATCGGGAATGAAGAGGTTCTTCTCCACGTCTTCCTGCTCCACACGGTAGCCTGCCTCGCGGGTGAGGATCACGAGTTTGCGGATCACGTCTGTTCCACTCAAGTCAATACGAGGATCGGGCTCTGAGTAACCTTGTTCCTTAGCTCGTCTGACAGTCTCAGAGAAAGGCACGTCGGCCGACAGTTCGTTGAAGATGAAGTTCAGTGTACCACTGAGCACAGCCTCTATCTTGAGGATCTTATCACCGGAGTTAACCAGGTCGTTGATTGTTCCGATGATGGGCAGTCCGGCTCCCACATTGGTCTCGAAACGGAACTTCACACCTCTTTCCAAAGCAGTGTTCTTCAGTCGCATATAATGCTCATAACTGGATGAGGCTGCCACCTTGTTGGCGGCGATTACGCTGATGTTATTCTCTAAGAACGACTGGTAGAGATCAGAAACCTCCTGACTGGCTGTGCAATCCACGAACACGCTGTTGAAGATGTTCATATTCAGCACCTCCTCTTTCAGGCGGTGGATATTGCTGGGGGCCGATGCATTAAGCTGTTCACGGAAGTTACTGAGGTCGATGCCCTCACGGTCGAAGATGGCATGCCTACTGCTGGCGATACCCACCACATTGAGTTTCAGGCTGCGGTGTTGCTTGAGCTCCTCATACTGCTTGCGAATCTGCTCGATGAGTTTTCCACCCACGGTGCCCACACCACAGATAAAGAGGTTGAGTACCTGATATTCAGAGAGGAAGAATGAGTCGTGCAGCACGTTGAGTGACTTGCGCAGGTATTTGCCGTCTACCACGAAAGAGATATTCGTCTCGGAGGCTCCCTGTGCACAGGCAATCACACTGATACCGCTACGTCCTAAGGTGCCAAACAGTTTTCCTGCGATGCCCGGCGTATGCTTCATGTTCTCACCCACGATAGCAATGGTGGCCAGTCCACTCTCGGCATACATGGGGTACATAGCACCCGTCTGTATCTCTTTGGCAAACTCATTGTCGAGCACATCCACGGCAGCCTGCGCGTCGGCATCACGAACACCGATAGAGGTGGAGTTCTCTGAGGAGGCCTGTGACACGATGAATACCGATATGCCATTGTCGGCCAGGGCGGTGAAGATTCTTCTGTTCACACCGATGACACCCACCATAGATAATCCGCTCACGGTGATCAGTGTTGTTCCACTGATGCTCGAGATACCCTTGATGGGCTTGTTGTCGTCGGCCACCTTCTCTTTGATGAGTGTGCCGGGGAAGGTGGGGTTGAAGGTGTTCTTTACCTTGATAGGTATGTTCTTCACGCATACCGGGTAGATGGTCGGCGGATAGATGACCTTGGCGCCGAAGTTACAAAGCTCCATCGCCTCGATATAACTCAGTTCGTTAATGGTATATGCTGTGCGGATCACACGGGGGTCGGCTGTCATAAATCCATCTACATCCGTCCATATCTCCAGCACCTCAGCGTCGAGGGCTGCGGCGATGATGGCAGCGGTATAGTCGGATCCTCCGCGCCCCAGGTTGGTCGTTCGGTTAGTGTCACGATCACGGCTGATAAAGCCGGGAACGACAGCCACCCTGGGCATATCCTTGAAATATTCTTGAATCAGTTGGTTGGTCAACGGGAAATCTACCGTATGCTTGCCATGCTTACGTTCCGTGCGGATAAAGTCGCGTGCGTTCATTCGCTTGGCTCCTCTGATGAGGGTGGCCACGATATTTGAACTGATACGCTCTCCATAGCTGACGATGGCATCTTGCGTCTTCTCACTTAGGTCGTGCACCAGGTACACACCAAAGTAAATACTTTTCAACTGGTCGAACAGGGAGTCAACGGTGTAGAATAAGATCTCTCGCTTCTTGGGCTCGGTAATGATCTTGTCGATCATCTGATGGTGACGGTCCACCAGTTTGTCAAACTCGTTTTTGTACTGTTCATCGCCATTGAGGGCCATCTTGGAGATTGTAATCAACTGGTCGGTAACACCACCTAAAGCGCTGACCACCACCACGACAGGCTCTTTCCTGGACTCTTTTTCAACAACTTTCTTTAAGCAAAGGATGCTTTTTACGGAACCTACTGATGTTCCGCCAAATTTTAATACTTTCATTTCTTTTTTATGGTTGTGAGCGCCCTCTTACAATTGAGGGTTGTTGCTCAATTTAAAATATCGGGCACAAAAGTAACTATAATTTATGGCATCCACAAACAAAATGTGAATTATTTTAAAGAAATGCATGCAAAAATAAATGTTATACATTTAAGTACCAATGGCCCGACCAGTGAGGCTCATTGGCCGGGCCATTGGTACTCATGAGCCCGGCCCGTGAAGGACATTTGTAGGATCGTGATAACGGTCACCAGACTTGTCGTGTCTTTTTACCCCAGAAAAGATCATCTTTCCTATAAGTAAAAGTCACCTTTGCTACACAGAAAGGTCACCTTTCCTTGCAGGGTGCTTAGCGATATTAACATTTCGTGAAGGGTAGTCTTTGTATCTCAATTATTTTTTGTACTTTTGCACCACGATTGTCATTATCACCCAGAAGAGTATGGTTCAGGAGTATCAGTTACGCGTTTCACCACAGGTGGCGGCCCAAGAGTCGTCACTGAAGAAATATGTTTCTCAAGAGAAAGGATACGATGTAAAAAGCATTACAAATATCCGCATTCTCAAACGCAGTATTGATGCCCGTCAGCGGAATATCTTCGTGAATCTGAAGGTGAGGGTGTACATCGGTGAGGAGCCCACGGATGATGCTTTCATACCCACGGAGTATCCTGATGTGACCGGTAAACCATCCGTTATCGTGGTGGGAGCCGGACCGGGTGGATTATTCGCCGCTTTGCGTTTGATAGAGAGGGGTTTACGTCCGATTGTTATAGAAAGAGGTAAGGATGTTCATGAGCGAAAAAAAGACTTAGCGAGGATTACGGCCACGCAACGAGTGGATGAGGAGAGCAACTATTGTTTTGGCGAGGGCGGGGCTGGTGCCTACTCAGATGGAAAACTCTATACGCGCAGCAAGAAACGTGGTTCGGTGGAGAAAATACTTAACGTTTTCTGTCAGCATGGGGCCTCCACGAATATCCTGGCCGATG
Source organism: uncultured Prevotellaceae bacterium (assembly GCA_902797505.1). GTDB lineage: Bacteria > Bacteroidota > Bacteroidia > Bacteroidales > Bacteroidaceae > Prevotella. The sequence continues at coordinate 10,932 of CADBSW010000001.1, forward strand.
CCCATCCACATATAGGCACGGATAAACTACCCCGAGTGATAGAGAATATGCGTAATACGATCATTCGGAGTGGGGGAGAGGTTCATTTCCAAACAAAGATGACCGGCTTCGAGATTTCGGGGAAAAAGGTATGCGGTATACAGGCCGTCAGGCAACAAGATGGTGAACAGTTAGTGTTTCATGGTCCGGTAATCCTGGCAACAGGTCATAGTGCACGCGATGTGTATCGTTATCTTCATGCTTCCGGCATCGTGATCGAGGCAAAATCATTGGCGATGGGTGTTCGCTTGGAGCATCCCTCACACCTGATTGATCAGATACAATATCATAATAAAAATGGCCGGGGCGCATTCCTCCCAGCGGCGGAATACAGTTTTGTCACACAGGCAGATGGTCGCGGCGTGTATAGCTTCTGCATGTGTCCGGGTGGCTTTGTCATCCCTGCAGCCACGGGCAAGGAACAGTTGGTGGTCAATGGTATGAGTCCTGCCAACCGCGGTACTCGCTGGAGTAACAGTGGTATGGTGGTGGAGATCCACCCCGAGGATGTTGCCTCTCAGGGTAATGTTCCTGAAGACGATCCATTGCTCATGATGCGCTATCAGGAGCAGTTGGAAAAGACCTGTTGGATACAGGGTAACCGTAGGCAAACTGCCCCCGCACAAAGGATGAATGATTTCGTTAATAAACGATCGAGTAGTGACTTACCATCAAGTAGTTATGCACCTGGCTTAGTGATCAGTAATCTGCATGAATGGCTACCTCCTTTTATCTCCAACAGACTCCGTCAAGGTTTCTTGGAGTTTGGCCGTCGTAGTAAGGGATTCCTCACCAATGAGGCCCTGATGATTGCGGTGGAGAGTCGCACGTCGAGTCCTGTGCGCATCATCCGTGAGCCCGAAACGCTCATGCATGTTCAGATGGAGGGGTTGTTCCCTTGCGGTGAGGGTGCCGGTTATGCAGGGGGTATTGTCTCGGCAGGAGTTGACGGTGAGCGCTGTGCCGACTGTTGTGCGGAGTACTTGAAACAATCACTGTAGCTTACTGTGCTTCATTTGTTTTGTAACTTTGACTTTGTCGAAGTTTCTGTCGTTTATGCGTAACTTTTAATAAGTTACTACATCTTGGCATAAAAAAAGAACCAATTCTTTTTGTTCTGCACTCGATTTTTCGTAACTTTGCACCGTTTTTATAGAAAATACAAGAAAACAATGAATATATCTTACAAATGGTTAAAGGAATACGTAGACTTTGATCTGTCTGCGCAAGAGGTTAGTGACGCGCTGACTAGTATTGGTTTGGAAGTTGATGCACTCGAGGAAGTGCAGTCGATCAAAGGTGGTTTGAAAGGATTGTATGTGGGTAAGGTGCTTACCTGTGAGATGCATCCCAATTCTGATCATCTCCATGTCACCACTGTTGATCTGGGAAAGGAAGCTCCTCAGCAGATCGTGTGTGGTGCGCCCAATGTGGCAGCCGGACAGAAGGTCATCGTGGCCGACTTAGGTTGTGTGCTTTACGATGGCGATAAGGAGTTTACGATTAAGAAGAGTAAGTTGCGTGGCGTAGAGAGCAACGGTATGATCTGTGCAGAGGATGAGATTGGTGTAGGCAACGACCATGCCGGCATCATCGTTTTGCCGGAGGATGCTCCCGTAGGTATGCCCGCAGCTGAATATTACCATTTGGAGAGTGACTGGCTGATTGAGGTAGATATCACAGCCAACCGTGCCGACGCCCTGAGTCATTGGGGTGTGGCTCGCGATCTGTATGCATGGCTGAAGCAAAACGGTTATCAGACATCATTGCATCGTCCTTCGGATGAAGCCTTTGTGGTGGACAACGAAGACATGCCTATCGATGTGGTGATAGAGAATGAGGAGGCCTGCAAGCGTTATGCCTGTGTGAGCATTACCGACTGTGAGGTGAAGGAATCGCCTGAGTGGTTGAAAAATAAACTGTCGGTGATCGGCTTGCGCCCCATCAACAATATCGTGGATATCACCAATTATGTCATGATGGCCTATGGACAGCCTCTGCATTGCTTTGATGCCGATATGGTGACAGGTCACAAGATCGTGGTGAAGACTATGCCAAAGGGCACTCCTTTCGTAACCCTCGATGGTGTAGAACATCAGTTGGATGATCACGACCTGGCCATCTGCAACGCAGAAGAACCCATGTGTATCGCCGGTGTGTTTGGCGGTAAGGGCTCAGGAACATATGAGACAACCAAGCATGTAGTGCTGGAGTCGGCTTATTTCCACCCCACATGGATTCGCAAGAGTGCCCGCCGTCATGGATTGAGCACAGATGCCAGCTTCCGCTTTGAGCGCGGCATCGATCCCAATGGCGTGATCTATGCCCTCAAACAGGCAGCTATCCTGTGTAAAGAACTGGCTGGCGGTAAGGTAAGCATGCAGATAAAGGATGTGTATCCACAGCCGCTGCCCGACTTCCCCGTGCGTCTGGATTACAACTATGTGAACCAGTTGGTGGGTAAGTGCATTCCGCAGGAGACTATCAAGAGCATCGTTTCATCTCTTGACATGCGCATAGAGAGTGAGGATGCAGAGGGACTGCAGTTGGTGGTTCCCGCCTTCCGTGTGGATGTGCAGCGCCCCTGTGATGTGGTAGAGGATATCCTCCGCATCTATGGATATAATAATGTAGAGATTCCTACACAGTTGAAATCATCCCTCGTTATCAAGGGTGATGAGGACCAGAAACATAAGTTGGAGAACCTGATCGGTGAGCAGTTGGTAGGCTGTGGCTTCAATGAGATCCTGAACAACTCATTGACCAAGGGCGCTTACTATGAGGATCTGAAGAGTTATCCGAAAGAGAACCTCGTGAATATCATGAACCCCCTGAGTTCTGATCTTAACGTGATGCGCCAGACACTGCTCTTTGGCGGTTTGGAGAGCATCGCCTACAACGCCAACAGAAAGAGTCCGGATCTGCGTTTCTTCGAGTTTGGTAATACCTACCACTTCTCGCCCGACAAGCAGAATGCCGACAACCCCATGGCAGCCTATAAGGAAGAGACTCATCTGGGATTGTGGGTGACAGGTAAGCGCGTGAGCGGTTCTTGGGCACATGCCGATGAGGACAGCAGCTTCTACGAGTTGAAAGCCTACGTGATGAATATCCTCTCCAGAGTGGGTCTGCCTATTGGCAGTGTGATCTTCAAGCAGAGTGAGAACGACATCTTCGCTCAGGCTACAGCTATTGAGAACCGTGGTGGTAAACTGCTCGTAGAGATGGGTGTGCTGAGCAAGAAACTGCAGAAGCAGACTGGTATTGACCGTGAGGTATACTACGCAGACATCAACTGGACCGCGCTGACCAAGGCTGTTAGGAAGAATACCATCAGCTATCGTGAGATCAGCAAGTATCCGGCAGTCAGTCGTGACCTGGCCTTGCTGCTCGACAATAATGTGCCATTCGCCGATGTGGAGAAGGTAGCTTATCAGAGTGAGAAGAAACTGCTCAAGCAGGTAGAGCTCTTCGATGTATACGAGGGCAAGAACCTGCCAGCCGGTAAGAAGAGCTACGCAGTGAACTTCATCCTGCAGGATGAGCAGAAGACCCTTAATGACAAGCAGATCGATGCCATCATGCAGAAGATCATCGCCAACCTGAAGAAGCAGCTCGGCGCAGAGCTGAGGTGATGGTGATAGTAACTATAGTGCCTATAGGGATAGAAAAATGATTAGTCAATAAAATAATAATATTTAAGATGGGAAGAGCATTTGAATATCGTAAGGCTGCAAAGCTGAAAAGATGGGGCCACATGGCCAAGACATTTACAAAGATTGGAAAGCAGATAGCCATTGCCGTTAAGGCAGGCGGTCCGGATCCAGATATGAATCCTGGTTTGCGCGCTATCATCGCCAATGCCAAGCGCGAGAATATGCCGAAGGATAATATCGAGCGTGCTATCAAGAACGCTATGGGTAAAGACCAGAGCGACTACAAGGAAGTGAACTACGAAGGATATGGTCCTCACGGAATCGCTATCTTCGTGGAGACACTGACCGATAACACCACCCGTACAGTGGGCGATGTTCGTTCGGTATTTAATAAGTTCAATGGAAACCTGGGTACACAGGGCTCTTTGGCATTCCTCTTTGATCATAAGAGTGTGTTTACCTTCAAGAAGAAGGATGGCATCGATATGGACGAACTGATCCTTGACTTGATCGACTACGGTGTAGAGGATGAGTATGATGAGGATGAGGAAGAAGGCAGCATCACCATCTATGGCGACCCGAAGAGCTTCGGAGAGATCCAGAAGCATCTTGAGGAGAATGGCTTCGAGGTGACCGGTGCTGAGTTCACACGTATTCCTAATGACATGAAGGATGTTACTCCGGAGCAGCGTGAGGTAATCGACAAGATGATCGAGAAGTTGGAGGACTTCGATGATGTCCAGACGGTATATACCAATATGAAACCTGAGGAGTAATGAAGCATATCACTTATAAGACCACAGGCACCTGTTCGCAGTTTATCAATGTGGATGTGGATGATGCCGGACGTATTCAGGAAGTATCGTTCATCGGAGGATGCAACGGTAACCTGCAGGGTATCTCCTCGTTGGTAAGAGGCATGCGGGTGGAAGATGTCAAGGCAAAACTCAATGGCATCCGCTGTGGATATAAGAACACCAGTTGCCCAGATCAGTTGGTAAGGGCATTGGAACAATTAGAGGGGCAATAAAGCCCCTCTAATTGTATACAAAAACCCCTAACCCCTAAACTCTAAACTACTTATTATAGTCCTTCGGCGTGAAAGTGAAATCAAAAAGTTTCTTGCCGTGATGCTTAGTAGAGAAATAGGTATAGCGGAAAGAGAATCCTGCCTCTTTATAGGTTTTCAACTGCGCAGAGTTCTTGATGCCGTTAAGCATCTCGTTACGTACATTTGTGATATTCAGCGCTGTCGTATCAGCCGCACCCCGTAAGGTGTAGTAGTAACGCACGGTCTTGTTGGCCGATTCATACACCATGCTGTCGTTCACCACGATGTCGGAGATTGGAACCGGACAATGCTTCTGCGTATATTCCCTACACTCCCTGGCCGCTCTCTCTTCAAGGTTCTCATGACAGGCGGAGAAGAGTACTCCTGCCATCATAATCATTATTATTTTTTTCATGTTGCAAAAATACTGCTTTTTGAGGATAATTCCAAAAATATCTTTATAAATAACAGATTTAGATATTTTTTTCGTATCTTTGCACTTTATTGAAATATAACCATGCAAAATATAAGGAATTTCTGTATAATAGCACATATAGACCATGGAAAGTCTACCATCGCAGACCGACTATTGGAGTACACCCATACGATTCAGGTTACCGAGGGTCAGATGCTCGACGATATGGATCTTGAGAGGGAGCGTGGCATCACGATCAAGAGTCATGCTATCCAGATGGAATATACCTATCAGGGTGAGAAATACATCCTCAACCTGATAGACACTCCGGGGCATGTCGACTTCTCTTATGAGGTGAGTCGCAGTATTGCTGCCTGTGAGGGCGCCTTACTGGTGGTTGATGCTACTCAAGGTGTGCAGGCACAGACAATCAGTAATCTGTATCTGGCTATTGATAACGACTTGGAGATTATCCCAGTTATCAATAAGATAGATATGCCCAGTGCCATGCCCGACGAGGTGGAGGATGAGATTGTTGATCTGTTAGGATGTGATCCTTCAGATATCATCCGCGCTTCTGGTAAGACAGGTGAGGGCGTGCCTGAGATCCTTGAGGCTGTCGTCAATCGTATCCCTTGTCCGAAAGGAGATCCTGAAGCCCCACTACAGGCATTGATCTTCGACTCGGTCTTCAACTCCTTCAGGGGCATCATTGCTTATTTCAAGATTGTCAATGGTGTTATCCGTAAGGGAGATAAGGTGAAGTTCTTTAATACTGGCATGGAGTATGATGCTGATGAGGTAGGTGTACTTAAGATGGATATGATACCACGTCAGGAACTGCGTACTGGTGACGTAGGATATATCATCAGTGGTATCAAGGAATCTAGGGAAGTAAAGGTGGGAGATACCATCACACATATTGCCCGTCCTTGTGATGCTGCCATTGAGGGTTTCCAGGAGGTGAAGCCGATGGTGTTTGCCGGTGTCTATCCCATTGATCCTACCGACTATGAGAATCTTCGTTCTTCACTGGAGAAGCTACAGTTGAACGATGCCTCCCTGACGTTCCAGCCAGAGTCGTCAGTTGCCTTAGGTTTTGGTTTCCGTTGTGGCTTCCTTGGTTTGTTGCATATGGAGATTGTGCAGGAGCGCCTGGATCGTGAATTCGATATGGATGTCATCACCACTGTGCCAAACGTATCCTATATGGTATACGACAAACAAGGCAACTGCAAAGAGGTACATAACCCATCAGGATTGCCTGATCAGACAATGATCGATCATATAGAGGAGCCTTATATCCGCGCGAGCATCATTACGGCATCCACCTTTATCGGACCGATCATGAAACTGTGTCTTGATAAACGAGGAGAACTCATCAATCAGGAGTATGTCAGTGGTAATCGTGTGGAATTGCATTTCTGGTTGCCGCTGGGTGAGATCGTTATTGATTTCTATGATAAGTTGAAGAGCATCAGTAAGGGTTATGCCTCATTCGACTATCATATCGATGGCTATCGCCCCTCAAAACTGATTAAGTTGGATATCCTGCTGAATGGAGAACCGGTAGATGCTTTGTCTACACTCACCCACGTAGATAATGCGGTGGGCTTTGGCAGGAGAATGTGCGAGAAATTGAAAGAATTGATACCGCGTCAGCAGTTTGATATCGCCATACAGGCAGCTATCGGTGCAAAGATCATTGCCCGTGAGACTGTAAAACAGGTGCGTAAGGATGTGACCGCAAAATGTTATGGCGGTGATGTGAGTCGTAAGCGTAAACTCTTGGAAAAGCAAAAACGTGGAAAGAAGCGGATGAAGCAGATTGGTAATGTGGAAGTTCCGCAAAAAGCCTTTTTAGCTGTATTAAAACTTGACTAACACCATATTAAGGAGGAATATGAAAGAACCATTATACACCACACGTGATATTGCCCGTGAGTTAGCTCGCAGGTACAGTACGATGACCCATGATGAACTGGACATTCTGGAGAGTGTCCTTGTGCCAAGGAAGTTCGTCAAGGGAGAACTGGTCTTGAAGGAGGGCGATATATGTACGAGCATTATCTATATCCATAAAGGACTGTTGCGTGAGTATTATTACAAGAACAAGAAAGAGGTAACAGAGTATCTTGCCGTGGAGGGTACTATCATGATGAGCATTGAGAGTCTGTTTCATGAAGAACCTTCGAAACTACAGATAGAGGCCTTGGAGAATTCCATTATCTATGAGTTGCCGAAGAAACGCTTGGAAGAGGTTGCATTGCATAATGTGAATATACAGATACTCTATCGTAAGATCCTTGAGGAGTCTCTGATACTCTCTCAGGTGCATGCCGACCTGGTGCGCTTTGAGAGTGCCGAAAACCGCTATCGCCGCATGTGCAAACTTACTCCGCAGGTAATCTTGCGGGCACCATTGGTATATATCGCCAGTTATCTGCAGATGACACCCGAAACACTCAGTAGGGTGCGCTCAACAGCATTACTATAATGATTCTATAACGATTTAGGGGGCTCATTTGAGCCCCCTGAATGTTTCCTATAATGATCTTATTAGGTATAAAGGAATCGCTTGATACTCTTCTTAGGTGTTTTCTCAAACTCAGTCTCGGTGAGCTGAATAGCCGAAAGTTTGCAATAGGCGGGAATCATCTCGTTGAGCGTATTGCGGTTCTCTTCCATGATCTTCTCCAGGTCTTCTTTGCTCAAGCCGATGTTACGCATCTCGTCATAATCAGGATAGACTAATCCTATCAGTTTGTTATCACGCTGTACGACGATACTTTCAACAACCAAAGCTAATGAGTTGAGTTTATCCTCTATTTCTTCCGGGTAGATATTCTGTCCGCTCGGACCTAAGAGCATATTCTTAATTCTTCCTTTGATAAAGAGGTTGCCATATTCATCCATCGTGCCTAAGTCACCGGTATGATACCATCCGTCTTTATCTATGGTACGTGCTGTCTCTTCCTCATTCTTATAATAGCCGAGCATGACATTAAGTCCTTTGGTAAGAATCTCTCCTGGCATATTCTGTGGGTCTTCACTGTCGATCTTTACTTCCATATGAAGGGCTGCTCTTCCACAACTGCCGGGAACGAATGTCTCACAGCTTGCATAGGTGATGATAGGAGCACATTCTGTGGCACCGTAACCTACCGTGATGGGGAAGTTGATGCTCTCCATGAAGTTCTCTACCTCTTGATTGAAGGCTGCACCACCAATGATGATCTCATATATCTTTCCACCAAACGACTGGTATACCTGATCATGAACAGCCTGCTTCACTTTCTTGTTTACCACTGGCATATTAAAGAGAATCTTCATCCGTGGGGTCTGCAACTTCGGCAGGATCTTCTTCTTGACGATCTTCTCGATGATGAGAGGCACTGCGATGATAATAGCTGGTTTGATATCGGCGTATGCCTGGGCGATGATGGCTGGCGAAGGTACTCTGGTGAGATAGAAGATATGACAGCCGCGCAGGAATTCGTAGATAAACTCGAAGGCCATACCATACATGTGGGCCATAGGCAGGATACTGATGATATTATCTCCACGCTTGACATTCTTTCCCATGGCATCGCATGCAAAGTCAAAATTACTCCACAAGGCACGATAGGGGATCATCACACCCTTTGAGAAACCTGTCGTTCCACTGGTATAGTTGATCAAAGCCAGTTCGTTGGGGTCGGCCTCTTTATAGTAGTGAACATGCTCCTTTCGGAAATACTTCGGGAACCGCTTGCCATACATCTCATTGAGATGCTCACGGGCATAGGTGAGCTTATCTGTGCGGGAAATCACCAGACTATAGTCGGGGATATAGATGATGCCTTCCAGATGAGGCATTTGTGTGGGATCGATCGTCGTCGCTACCACATCACCCACAAAGAGTAGTTTGGCATCACTATGGTTAACAATATTGTGTACCTGTTCTGCCGTAAACTCATGAAGGATGGGAACAGCCACGGCTCCATAGGTCAGGGTTGCTAAGAATGCCACAGCCCAGTTGGCACTGTTGCGCCCGCATAATGCAATCTTGTCACCTCGCTCTACACCACTGCATTCGAACATGATATGCAGTTTCTCTATCTTGCGTGCTACATCATGGTACTGCAGTGTCGCTCCTTTATAATCTGTAATCGCATCAAGATCCCAATTGTCGATGATGCTCTTCTCAATTAGTTCATTAAAACACGGTATTTTCATATGTAATATTACTTTTTTCGCAGTTTTGTAGATCAGGTTTATTTGTAGAGATATCTCTTGATACTCTTCTTAGGTGTCTTCTCAAATTCATGTTCCTGCAATTCTATGGCCGTTATCTTGCTATAGGCAGGCAGTGTGGCATTGAGCTTCTGTCGGTTCTGCTCCATCACTTCCTCTAAGTCATGACGGTCGAGTCCCATTTCCTTTGCCTCATCATAATCAGGATAGACCAGTGCGGTGAGTTTCTCATTACGCTGCACGACAACACTCTCGGTAACCATCATCATGGAGTTCAAGCTATCCTCAATCTCCTCAGGATAGATATTCTGTCCGCTGGAGCCCAAAAGCATATTCTTGATGCGTCCTCTGATGAATACATTTCCTTCAGCATCCATCACGCCAATATCTCCTGTGTGATACCAACCCTCTTCATCAATAGCCTCTTTTGTGGCTTCCGGGTTCTTATAATATCCGAGCATGACATTCATACCTCGGGCGACAATCTCACCAGATATGTTGGCCGGATCCTTACTCAGGATCTTTACCTCCATGTTGGAAACTGCTCTACCACAACTGCCAGGAACGAAGTCATGCCAGTCACTATAGCAGATCAGGGGAGCACACTCAGTAGTGCCATAACCCACTGTTATAGGGAATTCTATACCAGTCAGGAATTCCTCAACCTCTTGATTGAAGGCTGCTCCACCGACAATCACCTCATAGGCATTGCCACCGAAGGCCTTTTGCACTTCTTCTGAAATCTTCTGCTTGATGCGTTTATTTACCAAAGGCATGTTCAGCAACAGACGCATGGTGTGTGTCTGTATCTTGGGGAATACACGCTTACGGATAATCTTCTCAATAATAAGAGGAACAGAGATAACCACGGCTGGTTTTACCTCTTTAAATGCCTCTGCTATGACAGCTGGTGACGGCAGACGGGAGAGGAAATAGATATGATGACCGTGACAGAAGGGGAAGATAAATTCAACAGCCATGCCGTACATATGTGCCATCGGCAGGATACAGAGCATGTTACTGTTTTTCTTCATCTTATCACCTAAATAGGTAAGGCAGAAATCAAGGTTACTCCAGATGGCGCGATAGGGGAGCATCACACCCTTGGAGAATCCTGTCGTTCCACTGGTGTAGTTGATCAATGCCAGCTCTTCCGGTTCATCCTTCCGATAGGATACATGTTCCTTTCGGAAATATTTCGGATATTTCTTTCCGTACAACTCGTTGAGATGTTCACGGGCATACGTTACTTGCTCAGAACGTGAGATAATCAATGAGAAATCCGGAAGATAGATAATAGCCTCCAGATTGGGCATCGCATCAGGGTTGATCGTTGGTGCGACTACATCGCCCACGAAGAGTAACTTTGCCTCGCTATGATTAACGATGTTGTAAACTTGTTCAGGATTAAACTCGTGTAGGATAGGAACAGCTACTGCTCCGTAGGTAAGTGTAGCAAGGAAGGTTACTGCCCAATGCGAACTGTTACGGCCACAGATAGCAATCTTATCACCTGGTTTTACATGACCATTCTCGAAGGTGATGTGAAGTTTCTCTATCTTACGCGCAACATCTTTATATTGAAGAGTAGCTCCCTTGTAGTCTGTAAGCGCATCCTTATCCCAATTGTCAACAATGACTTTCTCTATGTATGAGTTAAAAGAAGGTATGCGCTCGTATTTTTCTGTTTGACTCATTCAGTATTCTTTTTATTCTTGCTGAACGTAACAGTTGTGTAACAACTGTCATGCACAATTTTTTTAATTTTGTGCAAAGATAATCTATTATCTGCACAAATCAAAAAAATATGTGCATTATTTTTATAAAAACAAGAACAAAATGTCAATAAAGGAAAAAAATACCAAAAAAGTTCGATTTACTGCTATATACTTTATTCGTAACGCATGGATTTTGCAGGATGGATATGTGATATAAGGTAGCTTGGTGCAATCAGCACAAACACACTGATAAGCAATGTGGCGATATTGATAAGAATGATCAATGGGATGTTGATCTCTACGGGAACAGTGCTAACATAATACGTAGCGGCATCAAGTTTGAAAAGTCCTGTATATTTCTGAAGGAGGACAAGTCCGATGCCGAGGATATTACCCCAAAGGAGTCCTTTGCCAATCATAAACGTAGCAAACCACAGGAAGGTGTGGCGAACAGTATTATTCTTTGCTCCCAATGCCTTCAGGATACCGATCATATTTGTTCTCTCCAAGATGATGATGAGCAGTCCGCTGATCATCGTTATACCGGCTACACAGACCATCAGAGCCAGGATAATCCATACGTTGACATCCAGGAGCTCAAGCCAGGAGAATATTTGTGGGTTTGCCTCTTGGATGGTTACAGAGGAATATGTCTCACCATAGCGGTCGGTCATTCTGTTGATCTTCTCTACAAAGATATCCTCTACGTCGTATACCTTATTAAAATCATTTACCTTCACCTCCGCTCCACTTACTTGATCAGGCTCCCATCCATTCAGTTTGATGGCTGTATATAAATCGGTGAAGCATGTGGTCTTGTCGAACATGGTCAGATTAGTCTCGTATACACCACTGACCTCAAAGCGTCGTGCCCTGACATTATTACTTGTGAAGAAATAGGCAAAGACGCGGTCACCGGCATGTAATCCCAACTGATTCGACATGATCTTCGAGATGAGTATCTTCTGCTTTCCCGACTCATCACTGAATGCGGGAATAGTACCTTCTACAAGATGCTCATGCAGGAAGAGTGTGTCATATTCTTGTGCGATGCCTTTGAAAAACACTCCGAGGAACTCACTGTCTGTTTTGAGAATACCCTGTGTGTTGGCAAAGCGCTGAACATGTTTTACCCCTCGTATTTTTCCCATCACCTTCATCAGACTGTCATTGACCACGATAGGGTAATTCTCTCCTCCTTGAAGGGTCATGAAATTGCCAACATTGATATGACTGCTGAACCCAATGGCTTTATTTCGGATCGTGTGCTTGAATCCTAATACCACACATACGGAGATAATCATCACTGCCAAACCTATTGCCACACCTAAAGTGGCAATCTGAATGGCCGGACGACTCACCTTGCGTTTATCACCGGGATCATTATATATCTTTCTGGCTATGAATAGGGGTAAGTTCATAATCGTTTATTCCACACGTCCAGGATATTGCTCCAAGGCTTTTTGTAAGACAAAGAGAGCACGTACAAGATCTTCTTTCTTCAATACGTAGGCGATACGTACCTGATTGATGCCTGCTCCGGGTGTTGTGTAGAATCCACTGGCAGGTGCCATCATCACCGTCTCTCCCTCATAGTTAAATTCCTCCAGACACCAGCGACAGAAACGCTCACTGTCATCAACAGGCAGTTTAGCCACCGTGTAGAAAGCACCCATGGGGATAGGCGAGTAAACACCGGGTATGCGGTTAAGACCGTCTATCAGGCATTTCCTACGCTCCACATATTCGTCATAGACATCACGAAGATATTCCTCAGGGGTGTCGAGGGATGCCTCCGCTGCTACTTGTCCGATTAATGGTGGAGAAAGACGTGCCTGACAGAATTTCATCACCGCTTCTCTTACGGCTTTGTTCTTAGTAATCAAGGCTCCTATGCGGATGCCACATTCACTATATCGTTTGCTGACAGAGTCGATGAGGACCACATTCTCTTCAATACCTTCCAGATGACAGGCACTGATATAGGGTGATCCGGTGTAGATATATTCACGATATACCTCATCAGAGAAGAGATAGAGATCGTACTTCTTCACCAGGTCGCGTATCTGATTCATCTCTCTGCGTGTATACAGATATCCGGTGGGGTTATTCGGATTACAGATCAGTATGGCCCGCGTACGCTCATTGATCAGTTCTTCAAACTTCTCAACCTTAGGCAGAGAGAATCCTTCCTCAATCGTTGTCGCTATCGTTCGTATGGTTGCACCCGCAGAAATAGCAAATGCCATGTAGTTGGCATAGGCGGGCTCAGGGACGATGATCTCATCTCCAGGATTAAGACATGAGAGGAAGGCAAAGAGCACAGCCTCAGAACCGCCGCAGGTAATGATGATATCGTCGGCTTTCACGTGAATGTCGTATTTCTCGTAGTAGCCAACCAGTTTCTCTCTATAACTGAGGTATCCCTGTGACGGAGAGTATTCCAGGATCGAGCGATCAATCTGCCGTATGGCATCAAGAGCTATCTGGGGAGTAGGCAGGTCGGGCTGTCCGATATTCAGGTGATATACCTTAATACCTCTTTTCTTTGCATCAGCGGCCAAGGGAGCCAACTTCCTGATAGGGGAGGCTGGCATGTCTATTCCTCGTTTGGATATCTTTGGCATGGTAAACTAATCTTTAATGTTATCTAAAACAATCTTATATAATACTTAATTGAAGAAATTCCAAGACACTCCTAAACGCAACAACATTCCGTTCAGCGGATAGTGTGGCGTAAAGAACCTGTTTCCTCCATCACCTGCATTGACATGTGTCATCATCACGAAAAAGCGTGTGTGCTTCAGGTGCATGTTGGCATAGACATTGACAATGGGGTATCCTCCCACCTTAATATTGTTATCTCCGTGATCCTGTACAACAAACTGTCCTAATAACGGACTATAGTCAGGTGCATAGTATTTCGTGAAATACCTTACATCAGCACCTAAGTCGATACGCAGCACTTTGGCAATCATAAAACGAAGGTATAGGTTGCTGTAGATATTCAGATCAGGCACTGGTAATACATTGGTATTGCTACTCTTCTGATAGGTGATAACACTCTCCCAGTTGAATAATCCCAAAGAGATATCTTGCATCAGTTGTAAGGTCAACAGACTGAGATTGCCTGTATGTTGGTTCACGGCAACAGTATTGCCCGTGCGCCCATAGGAGTCGGTGATGGTATACTGATTGGAGAAATACGTGTAATTCTTCATATTGTCGAAGGCCACACGTATCTTTGTACGTGTCTTCTGATAGGAGAGCATGGCTTCCAATCTGGTGCGTGTCTCCTTCTCAAGTCCTTTATCCCACCATGCGTGTTTTGAATGGAAATGACGCTGGTAGAAGGTTGGATTCAGTCGGTGGAGATATGCTTTGACTGCCAGTTGTGCTGTATCTCCGAGAATCTTTACGTTCAGATCGGCTGAACCGTCCAATTTGATCTGTCCGGCATCCTCTCCTGTAAGCCATGTCTCGAAAATAGCATTATAATGCAAGAGGTGTCCTTCTGTCTTACTGAGTTGTCCACCCACGCTGAGATTATGCTCATTATAGGTCGTTGACCATGTACCTAAGGTGTCGGGCAGGGTGAAATGGCGCATGTCTGAAGTGATGAATGCCTTCAGTCCGGCCTTAGCCCATTTGTTGAATCCCTCTAATAGTGAGATGGCAAAGGTATTCTTCAACTCATAGTGTTTCGTCCTGTCGTGGATGCTGTCACCCTCGAAAGCGTCACCATAGTCGTATGTGTTGAGGTAGTAATCCTTCGGGGAAGAATAGGCTTGGTAAGTCCTGATGTAATTGTCAAATTTCATCGTATGTATGAAACTGGTTACCGGCACAAAATCATTCTTCAGCCACGAGGTATCCTCAGCCGCTTTCTTCTCCTGGGCAATCAGACTGTCAGCAGCCGCTTTCCCATTAACAGCTATACGATTATTGGTTTGTTGCTTGGCGGTGTCTGCAGGTTCGGCTCCCATAATCTTGGCATCCGCAGGTCTTCCGGCAAATGTCTTGTTACCGTCTTTAAAGTCACGTTCGTTGAACTCAACACCATCTTCACGTGCTTTTTTGCGAGCCTCTTCCAGACGTTTCTTCTCCTCGTTTTTCTTTTGCGACTCCATGGCAAATTTCTTTGCCTTGATCTCTTCTTCTGTCATAGGCACCTTCCGGTTGAATCCCAGACTATATCGGTGAGAAAGGAAGATATGCTGATTGTCATTACGATTCCAGTTGCTTTCTAAGACAACGGGTATCTCATTCGTACGGAAATCTTCTTCGAAGATCTCAGGGTGTGAGACATACCTGTCGTCTGTGATACCTCCGTTTTCAGAGATCTTCTGATGATTGGTGGAAAACAACAGGTGAGCCTGGTAATGATCTCCTAAGTACGATCCATACATGGAGTAGTTGAAATGCGAAGATCCCTGGTTTTGGTAGTATCCTCTTCCGTAGAGATAGTCGAACTTAAAGCCTAAACCTATCCTTTTTCCTGCATTTACGGCAAACAGGGCCTTTAAGTGATCTTCTCCGTTAGTCGAATTACCACAGGTGTTGAAAGATATATTGGTAATCGGTGAGAGGGTATTTGTAAAGTGAAACTGCTGTACAGGCGTGATAAAATAATCGTATGGCTCCATAAAACTGAACTGTGTCGGCTGTTGTCTGTCTATAAAGATACGATTCTGTCGTGGAGCTCCTAAATTACCGATAATATTATATTCCCCGCGCATTCCTGCGGTGAATATGCTGTTCATGTACATATGTGGCATGGTGTCGATGACTGCGGCAAACCGATCGCCAAAACGCTCATCAATCGTCCATACCTTCATGCCCTTAGGTATCTCCTTATTATGATTGGTGGAGTCTTTGCTTGATTGCCTGCGCTCATCAGACCTAGTGAACTGACCCTGATCGGTCAGTTCATTGTACCTCTGTGCTGCTACATGGAGTGAGCATAGAAGTGTGAATAACAAGAGAATGGTATTTCTCATTTCATGAGACGTAATACGCATTCGATAACTTTAAACAACATGCTGCAGATGATGATGCCGCCACCTACGGAATGACTATATTTGAAATATACGAACATACCGATGATGGCACCTACCATGAAGATGACGTTCAACAGTTGCCTTAACGTGGCATACTTGTCTTGCTCTTCCGGTTCCTGTCCTCTGCGATGACGCCTTGCCAATGTATTATCTGATTCTTCTATCATAATCTAAAAATAGGTCTTTTGAAAAGTGTTTATTAAAATAAGTTCTTTATTGTGCTGAAAAGATGGTTCTTGCGGTCAACAGCCTTGCGGCGGAATTTAGCTGATCCTCTGTATAATTTTGTCTTGCTCTTATTGAGCGCATATTTGTCAGAGATCCATTCCTCTGCCTTGAAGATCGTCTCTTTGTTATCCTTCTCATTATAACGGAAAGAGACCCTGTTCATGTCCACCGTAAGATGTCCATCCTTGCAACTGGCCGTCAGTGTGTAGAAGAATTTACTGCGGTCTAATGTAAGGAAATTATCCTTAAATACCAACCATTCCCTGATTGTGGCAACGATGATATGGTCTTGCTTGTTAACCAGTGCTACGGCACTTCCCTCCAACTGGTTTTCCTCTTTGGTAAGTCCGTTGAGGTAACTCAGCATGGTGTTATAGATGCTCTGTGCGTCGCGGCCGGGAATATCAATGTCTAATGTCCATTGTACACGTCCGTCTTTCTCAGCTACTGCTCCTGCGAGATAGGGAGCGTCAGGGTTAGGACCTTCGTCTTTAACCTTTTTGACAGTTTTTGTTTCCTCAACTTTCTTGTCTGTATCAGGTCTTTCCCATACATTCTGAGCGAATGTACTCAATGGAAGACACATCATGATGGTAAATATAATCTTTTTCATATCTTTCTTTTTAGATGAAATTACGATGCAAAATTAGTAAATAATGTTTGATAATCGGTAGATTAAGCATTATTTAACCTAATTTACGACTAATCCCTTATTTGTCGAGCAGATCCTGTAACCGGATGATTTCGTCACGATACTGTGCTGCCTGGATGAAGTTGAGTTCTTTGGCAGCCTCTTTCATCAGGCGTGTCGTCTCCTCGATACTCTTACGCAACTGCTCCTCGTTCATCTTTGCCAAGATGGGGTCTGCTGCCATTGCGTACGGATCGGGCTCGATATATGGCTGGTATCTCTTTGGAGCACTCTTCTTCTCCACGGTTTCTTTCTCTGGTGCACTCTGCCGCAGGCTACTGTCTTTGATTGCCTTGACGATCTGTTTAGGGGTGATATGATGCTCTTCGTTGTATCTGAGCTGCTTCATTCTCCTACGGTTGGTCTCGTCGATCGTCAGTTGCATACTTTCTGTAATCTTGTCTGCATACATGATGACTTTACCGTTGACGTTTCTTGCCGCACGTCCGGCTGTCTGTGTCAGTGATCGGTGAGACCGCAGGAATCCTTCCTTGTCAGCATCCAGGATGGCTACAAGGGAAACCTCCGGTAAGTCGAGTCCCTCGCGCAGCAAGTTGACTCCAACAAGCACGTCATAAACTCCGGCACGCAGGTCACTCATGATTTTTACACGATCCAGTGTGGCCACATCACTATGGATATAATTGGCCTTGATATCATGGTTCAACAGATATTCGGTCAGTTCTTCGGCCATGCGCTTCGTGAGTGTTGTTACCAATACTCTCTCATCGCGGTTGCTACGTGTGAGGATTTCATCCATCAGGTCGTCGATCTGGTTCTCACTCGGACGAACTTCAATCTCGGGATCTAACAGTCCGGTAGGTCTGATCACCTGTTCTACTACTACACCCTCTGTCTCACTCAACTCAAAGTCGGCCGGCGTTGCAGAGACATAGATTACTTGATTAATCAGGGCATATAACTCGTCAAACTTCAGTGGACGGTTGTCAAAGGCTGCCGGTAGACGGAAACCGTATTCCACCAGATTGGTCTTTCGTGCACGATCACCACCATACATGGCATTTAACTGCGGAACACTTACATGACTCTCATCGATGACCAGAAGGAAATCCTTGGGGAAGAAGTCGAAAAGACAGTATGGACGCTCGCCGGCTTTCCTGCCGTCAAAGTATCGTGAGTAGTTCTCAATACCACTGCAATGCCCCAGTTCTTTGATCATTTCAATGTCGTATTCCACACGCTCCTTAATTCGTTGAGCCTTAATGGGATCACCTATCTCGTTAAAGAAATCAATTTGCTTCGTCAGGTCATCCTGTATGTCACGGATGGCTTGCTCGGTTTGCTCTTTCGAAGTAACGAAAAGATTAGCCGGATAGATCTGGTATTCCTCAAATGATCCCATGCGGTGGAAGTCGATGGCATCCACCTCCTCAATGGCATCTATCTCATCATCCCACCATGTCACCCTGAGCACATAGTCGCTGTAGGCCATGAAGACATCCACGGTGTCACCTCTTACCCGGAAATTCCCTCGTTGCAGGTCGATGTCATTACGAACATAAAGGGCATCAACCAACTTGCGTAAGAACTGGTTCCTTTCTAATTTCTGTCCTTTCTTGATGCTGATGATTCCACTCGACAAGGCTGCCGGTCCTCCCATACCATAGATACAGGAAACGGAGGATACCACGATAACATCTTTTCGTCCGGAAAGCAGGTTTGAGACAGCCGACAATCGCAGACGGTCTATCTCATCATTGATAGCCAAGTCTTTTTCAATATATACATCAGTCTGCGGCAGATATGCCTCTGGCTGATAGTAATCGTAGTAACTGACGTAGTATTCCACGGCATTCTCGGGGAAGAATCCTTTCATCTCCTCGTAGAGCTGTGCGGCCAATGTCTTATTATGACTCAGTATGAGGGTAGGGCGGTTGATATTCGCAATTACATTGGCGATGGTAAAGGTCTTACCGGAACCTGTCACGCCCAAGAGAACCTGTGACCGTTCTCCGTCCTTGATACCTTGTGTTAGCTGGGCAATAGCTTCGGGTTGGTCACCTGTGGGTTGGTATTGTGATGTAAGTTTTAAATCCATTTTCTATGTTAATTTCCAATTGAACTGGTTTACATAATTTGCAAAATTACTAAATAATTCATGATATAATGCAATTTTTTCCTAAAAAACTCCTTTCTTACTTTGAAATATGTGGAATAATGTGTAATTTTGCCGCTTGATATGAAAAAAGTTAGCGTTATATTGATTCTGTTGACGAGTGCTCTCGTATTTACCGGTTGTGCCAAGGAGTTCAACCAGGTGTATAAGTCGCAGGATTCCAATTATAGATATGAATATGCCAAGGAGTGTTTTGCTCAAGGCAAATATACACGTGCCACTTCTCTGTTGGAAGGGCTTATCACCCTGAAAAAGGGTACTGAGGATGCGCAAGAGTGCCTGTATATGTATGCTATGTCGCTCTATTGCAACCGCGACTATGAGGCTGCATCAGCCACCTTCAAGAAATATCATCAGAGTTATCCTAAGGGCGTGTTTGCAGAGATGTCCTCTTTCTATATTGGCGAGAGTCTGTTCATGAGTACCCCCGAGCCACGTCTTGACCAGTCGGCTACCGTCAGTGCTATCGCTGCCTATCAGGAGTATCTTGACTTGTATCCTGATGCTATCATGAAAGAGAAAGCACAAGAACGACTCTTCGAATTGCAGGATAAACTGGTGAAGAAAGAACTGCTCTCTGCCCAGCTCTATTATAATCTCGGTTCTTATTTCGGCAACTGCACCAATGGTGGCAGCAATTATGAGGCTTGTATCATCACAGCACAGAATGCGCTGAAGGATTATCCCTACAGCAGTATGCGTGAGGACTTCTCATTGCTGATCATGAAGAGTAAGTTTGAGTTGGCCGAGCAGAGTGTCGAGGAGAAACGATTGGAGCGTTACCGTGACGCAGAGGATGAGTGTTACGGATTTATCAATGAGTTCCCAGATAGCAAGAATCGTTCAACAGCTGAGAAGTTTATCAACACCTGTAAGAAATACACAGGAGTGAGCGAGGACTAAAGAAAGAATCAAAAAGCTAAAAGTAAATAATTATATATCTATGGATTACAAGAAATCAAAAGCACCGGTAAACACCGTTACAAGAAACATTATGGATCTCTGTAAGGACACCGGCAACATCTACGAGAGTGTCGCTATCATTGGTAAGCGTGCCAACCAGATATCTGCTGAGATCAAGCAGGATCTGAGTAAGAAACTGGCAGAGTTTGCTTCATACAATGATTCTCTGGAGGAGGTTTTTGAGAACCGCGAACAGATAGAGATCTCACGTTATTACGAGAAACTGCCGAAGCCTACTTTGTTAGCTACCGAGGAGTTTATCAATGGTAATGTGTATTATCGTGACCCATCAAAAGACAATCAGTAGGTTATGATACAGAGAAAACAAACTCTTTTCCTCTTGCTGGCGCTTGTCGCCGGCATTCTTTGTCTTTGTATGCCATTAGGAATGTTGCTGCCTGCTGGTATGGGTGTTCCCTCTACGGTATACAATCTGTGTGTGGTCAGCGGTGAGCAGACAGTTTCTTACGGTAAGGTAGCTGTTTTGTTCTTTATCTTGCTGGCGGTGTGTGCCATTAGTCTGTACACCATCTTCCTGTATAAGAACCGCAAGCGTCAGGCGATGCTTTGCTCAGTGGGTATGCTGTTGGTGTTGGTGTGGTATGCGTTGTATGCTTATCTGGCATATACCAGCTATGGTCTTGAGGGATATACCTTCCAACCGCAGTGGACGGCTGCATTACCCTTTATCTGCGATATCTTCATCTGGCTCGCCCGTAGGGGAGTGATAGCCGATGAGAAACTGGTTCGCTCAATGGACAGGATCAGATAGCTTACTGTTTAACAATTTAAAATCTCCACTCAGGTGGAGATTTTTTTGTTTTCTGAAGAATAAGAATGATAATCTATTAGATATTTTGCAACATTTTCTATCAAATTATTTAAATGTTTCTTGTATTATTTGTATATTTGTAGGCATATAATACTAACTTACAGATAATGCTATCTATTATGTCGGAAGGTATCGTTTAAAGACAAACCGCTTGTTGACATGCTGACAAGATAGGATTAATGTGACAAATAGAATATGATGATTTAAGATGAAAACTTTTGGTTATTTTGATGATAAGAACAGAGAGTTTGTTATCACAGATCCTGCCACACCGTTTCCTTGGATCAATTATCTTGGAAACGAAGATTTCTTCGGACTCATAAGCAATACTGCCGGAGGCTATGACTTCTATAAGGATGCCAAGTTCCGTCGTATTATGCGTTACCGTTATAATGGCGTACCTATGGATGCGGGTGGTCGTTACTTTTATATTAATGATGGCGGAACAGTTTGGAACCCTGGTTGGAAACCTTGTAAGACTACGCTTGATAGCTATGAGTGCCGCCATGGCATGAACTATACCCGTATTACTGGTTCAAAATGCGGTGTGGAGGCTTCCGTACTTTTCTTTGTACCTTTACATACCTGGGCAGAAGTGCAGAAACTGACGCTAAAGAACAATACCAGCGAGGTTAAGCACTTGAAACTCTTCTCCTTTATCGAATGGTGCCTATGGAACGCAGCCACGGATATGGAGAATTTCCAGCGTAACTGGTCAACAGGTGAGGTTGAGATAGAAAACGGAAAAACGATCTATCACAAGACAGAATATAAGGAACGTCGTAACCATTATGCTTATTATGCACTGACAAATGCTGAGGCTCAGGGCTTTGATACCGACCGCGAGTCATTCATCGGACTATACAATGACTTCTCTTGTCCGCAGTGTGTCATGGCTGGCAAGCCAGCCAACAGTGTGGCTCATGGTTGGAGTCCTGTTGCTTCCCATTATGTTGAGTTGACCTTACAGCCCGGTGAGTCGAAGGACTTCATCTTTGTATTGGGATATGAGGAGAATAAGCAGGAGGAGAAATTTGAGACAGGTTCTTCTGATCATCTCATTACCTCTCTCGGTAGTCTTGACCGCACTATTATAAATAAGGTAAAGGCACATGCTGTCATTGAACGTTTCTCTACTACTGAAGCTGTTGATGCTGCTTTTGATGAACTGCATCAGTTGTGGGATGACCTACTTTCCAGATTCACTATTGAAAGTAGTGACGAACAACTCAATCGTATGGTGAATATCTGGAATCAGTATCAGTGTATGATCACCTTCTGCTTCTCACGCTCTGCTTCATTCTTTGAGAGTGGGGTAGGACGTGGAATGGGCTTCCGTGATAGTAATCAAGATCTTGTAGGCTTTGTACATCAATTGCCGAGTCGAGCCCGTCAGAGAATCATTGACATTGCCTCCACTCAATTCCCCGATGGCGGTTGCTATCACCAATACCAACCACTGACTAAGCGCGGCAATAACGATATTGGTGGCGGATTCAATGACGATCCTTGCTGGCTCATCTTTGGTACGGTGGCTTATATTAAGGAAACAGGTGATTACTCGATTCTTGACGAACCAGTACCTTGGGATAATAAACCAGGTACAGAAGTGCCTCTTTTAGAACATTTGCGTATCTCGTTTAATCATGTAATAGAGAATTTAGGCCCTCACGGTTTACCATTGATTGGTCGCGCAGATTGGAATGACTGCCTGAACCTTAACTGTTTCTCTTGGGATCCTAATGAGTCATTCCAGACAACAGAGAATAAGAGTGAAGGTTCTAAAGCAGAGAGTTTGATGATAGCCGGACTGTTCGTCTTCTGTGGTAATCAGTATGTGGAACTTTGTGAGAAGATAGCAAAACACGAAGAGGCAGCAAGAGCAAAGACTTGTGTGGATGCTATGGTTGAGTCTGTGAAGAGATATGGATGGGATGGTGAATGGTACCTGCGTGCATACGATTTCAATGGTCATAAGATAGGTTCAAACGAGAATGAAGAGGGTAAGATCTTCATTGAGAGTCAGGGCTTCTGTACAATGGCTGGAATCGGTCTTGAAGAAGGTATGGTGGAAAAGTCACTTGACTCCTGTAAACGTTACCTTGACTCTGAGCATGGTATGGTTCTCAACCAACCGGCATTTACCCGTTATTATGTGGAAATGGGTGAGATATCATCTTATCCTGCAGGTTATAAAGAGAATGCAGGCGTCTTCTGCCATAATAATCCTTGGGTTATCATTGGTGAGACTGTTGCCCGTCGTGGAAATGATGCTTGGCAACACTATACTAAGATATCTCCGGCATGGATCAAGGATCAGTCATTACACAAGGTTGAACCTTATGTCTATTGTCAGATGGTCGCAGGCAAGGATGCTGCACGTCCCGGTGAAGGTAAGAACTCGTGGTTGACGGGTACTGCAGCCTGGAACTGGTTGACAGTAACACAATACCTTTTGGGTATCAGACCGACCTTTGATGGATTGGAAATCGATCCTTGTATTCCTTCTTCTTTGAAGGAGTTCACTGTTCACCGTATGCTCAGAGGGGCGGAATTTACAATTACCGTTAAGAATCCGGAAGGGCGACAGAGTGGCGTACGCCAAATCATTCTTGATGGAGAGAACATACAGGGTACAACGATTCCTGTTACTTCAGGCAAACATGTTGTTGAAGTAACGATGTAATGATATGGCTATACCGTTAAAAAGATGACGGTAGAGTAAAGACAGATACAAATAAAAAAGAGGAATGATTTAATTCATTCCTCTTTTTATAATATCAGATGAATAATATTAGAGTCCTAATTTCTTTGCTGCGTTACCTACAGCCTTGCTTGCCTCGTCGGCAGCCTTCTTCTGTGCGTTGTCAACAGCCTCGTTGGCTTTCTTCTGAGCAGCATCCAGAACGTCAGCACCCTTCTTCTGAACATCATTAACAGCGTCGGCAGCCTTCTCCTTGGCAGCGTCTACAGCACCCTCAGCGGCATCCTTCACACCCTCTGCAGCACCTTCAACAGCCTCTTTGCCGGCATTCAGGTATTCAGAAAGACCTTCTACCACATTGTCAACAGGAGCGTCTGTGAAAGCAGCCAGAGCAGTAGATACTGCGGCATTGCTACCAACAACAGCCTTTACCTTCTCTGCATTCTCCTTCAAGAAGTTCTGAACCTTGGTAAGATACTCCTTGGCAATCTCTGGATTCTTAGCGAAAAACTCGGCAGCCTTAGCCTTAACAGCCTCAACGATTTCCTGAAGCTTGTTAGCGTCCTTAGCCTCGATACCCTCAGTGAGCTTGGTGATCATCTCATCAACAGATGCGTTAGCCTCCTCTACGAGTGCGGCAGAGTCAACAACTACTTCGTCTACAGGAGCGGCATCCTTTGCCTTGTTACCACAACTTGCGAATGAAATAGCTACTGCTGCAAAAGCCAAAAATAATACTTTCTTCATGTTTAATAGAATTTAGTTAATAATTATGTTTATAAACCGGGTCAAAGATAGATTATTTCCGTGAATGTTGTTTTTTTCTTTGACAACATTTAACTAAAATATTCTTTATGGACATGTTCTTTTCATGTTATCTCTACGATGCAATGGTGTTGTAAAAATACGTTAAATAATGTATGGATGCATAGTAAATCCCTTTTTTATATTTAAATTTGTGCAAATAATTTATATAACTACTAAATCATTGTGCCAATATGAAAAAACTGTTTGTAATTGCTTGTCTGTTAATGGGGGTATGTGTACAGTCTGACGCCCAAGTGTTGAAAAAGTTAGAGAATGCCATTAATAAAATGGTAAACGCCACAGAGAATGTGAAGAAAATGGTCAATGGCGATAAACAATCTACGACTAAGTCTGCTAATACGAAAACGCAGTCTGCTGGATCTCAGGCTCCCCAGACGATCCGCATCTCATCAACTCCGGCAGCAACTAATAACCCATTGGTGGTGGATAATCTGGGTATTGCCGGAATCGTGTTGGGCGGCAAGATGAGTAGTGTGCCTAAGTCTGTGCCCGGACTCTACGCCAAATACACCGAAACGATCATGGGAGAGGAAGGAACCTCGTATGAGTGTTGGAATGCTCAGGGTGAACTACTTATGAATGTTGACGACCAGAATGAGGATGGTATCAT
Source organism: uncultured Prevotellaceae bacterium (assembly GCA_902797505.1). GTDB lineage: Bacteria > Bacteroidota > Bacteroidia > Bacteroidales > Bacteroidaceae > Prevotella. Next base: position 36,100 of record CADBSW010000001.1, read on the forward strand.
CGACCGTATCTATATCATGGTGAAGGGAGTGAAGATCGCCAATACTAATATAGAGATAGGTGTACCTTTTGCTAAGATCGTCAATACACCCGGACTGGTGAAGACCAAGGATGAGTATGGCAATGAACTCTATCTGTATAAGAAACGTTATGAGGTGCAGGAAGAAGTGGACAGCCATACGGTATACGCCATCCATATCTATTAATTAGGCATATAGCATTTGTTGACAGGCTCTGCCGATGGTGTACCTGTATCCACCTATTAATAATATTTATATGAGAAAGACCAGACTGTTATTATTCATTTTGCTGATACAAGTGAGTATTGGCATCCGTGCTCAAGATAATATCCTGACCACGGAAGGCTTAGGGCCAGTAAAACTGGGTGCGTCGCTGGATAATATTCCTGATACTTACCCAGGATTGTATGCCAGCAAGGGGATGGAGCGCGACGAGACTGTATTCTTCGATGAGAATAAGCAGGAGGTCTTCCGGGCGTTTGTTGGCGAAGATAAGATAGTAAACTTGATAGCTATTGTCTCCCCGAATATTCTAACCCCCGAGGGTGCCCATGTGGGCATGAAAAAGGCAGAGATTGCCCGTATTGCGGGAGCTATCTATATTCAGCCGGATCCTTATGCTGACTTTCCCCATGACAGCTACGATCTTTTCGGTATCACCCTGCTGATGGACTGGGAAGATCAGGGTGTTGTGACAGAGATGACAGTGACAAATATACCAGATGATTTCGATCAGGGCATTGAGAATGAAGAACAGGTACATCAAAACGTCAAGAAGATTTTCAAGAGAACGCGTCGTTTTAGAGACATCTTACAACTTCTTATGGAGCTAAGACGTTTGGATCATGTCAGCAATGTCTATGCACAAGGTAACAATATCTATATGGATATTGAGGGATTCGGCACGGTTTCATATTCTCACGACCCAGATCAAGATCTGAATAATATGGAAGAACTCCTAAAGGAGTTGCGTCGTATTGAAGGTCCATTCCCCAACAGGAGCAAATACAATGATGCGGTCATAGCTTTCCAAATGGAGAATGATGATTACTTTTCTAAAGAGATGAAATCTTTAAAAGAGTCTGCCGCATTTATGTTTGAAAACGGTGGATATAATAAGGTTACTTTTGCAGAACCTACCGTTAATTTCTTCCTTAATGATTTGTTCAACCATACTCTTGTTTTTCTACATACCCATGGGGGCTTTGATGGTAAACGACACTGGTTGGCTACATCCGAAAAGATAACCAACAAGAAGTTACTTTTAACGAAATACAAAAATTCCATCAATAATAATCTCATTTCCCTGCGTTATGAGTGCCATGAAACGCACGATGGTGTTGATATATCTGTTCCTTATGTCAATGTTTCTGAGAATCTGATCTTTATGGCCAGGAATCAATTCGCTTTTCGAGCTCCTGTAATCGTCTATAATACAGCATGTCATTCTATGGAGGGATCCTATAGTATGGCGGAGGCTTTTAGGGAAAAAGGTGCTTATCTATATCTTGGGTATAATAAGGAAGAAAATGTAGGTTTAATAGGAGGGTTGCAGTTTTTCGGTCGTCTGCTTTCTGGTATGAGCGTTGAGGGTGCACTGAAGAGTTTAGACAAAGGAGTAGTAGAAAATAATCATATCAATACTCATGGAGTTCCAGTAACGGCAAACTTGCTCTTTTCCCCCCAAACAGACACCCATCAATTTGAGATTTTCAAAGATCAGGTATATGTAAGACCTGAACTATTAGAAGAGTATAAGTTTTATTTTAGTAAAGAACCGGTCAAATACCATGGGAGAGATACTAATGGGAAGGATATAGTAGGTGTCGATCAGCTTATTCACCTTCAATTTACTGGTAGGATGCCATTAAATTGGTTCGACTATCCCTCAAAACAGTTTAATAAAGCCAAAAATAAGGCATTTGGTGAAATTCCTTTAGAATACGGGTTTCAGTTATGTAAAGACAATATATTTGAAAAAGGAACGTATGCTACCTTTGTTGCCCCAATCGGAGAACCATATGTTGTTAATGATGTCGACAACGGATATACATACATAAATGTCAAAAGTGAATATCATGATGGAATAGTTACTTTTACTATGTCACTCAATTTCCCTGTCAATAACATTTTCTGGGATAAAACAAAAGAACATTTTTTTTTACGTCCTGTCGTTTATGATCGAACAACAAAGAAATTTACCCCTGGCGGAATAAAACGACTATACAAGACTGGTGGCCCCAGCGACCCGAATTTGAAAAATAAAAGATAAAGAATAACATGATCAAATGGGGACGGAGCTGAAATGATCCATTCTTTCGATATTTACTGAAGTTAATAACAAAAAGTCAAGTCAACTATATTCTATCAACAAAGAAAGAAGGAGAAGATGATATTATTGCTGAAGAAAAAACGGATCATTTCAGAACCGTCCCCAGGTGATTCAGTCGGGTCGGTCATCCAAAAGGGATTCCCTGTTTCATGGCTCGTTATGTTGACAATGGCACTACGGACGGCTATCTCAATCTTCTCAATCTCGTTGAACATCAACAGGCGAAGATGCCTGTCGAAGCGATACATGTCCAAGGCTTGATTGAACGTGGCTTCTGATTTGAAAACATGATTCTCCTTCTGTGTTGTCAAAAGAGGATAGAGATAAGCACTAAATCTGTAATAACCGATGTGGCGGAGGTAGTTCTCCGTCCGTGTGACATTCTCAACGTGGAGTCCACGAGATTGAAGCAATGTCACCAGTTGAGCTGGCGATGAGTATGTCTTTGTATAAC
>CADBSW010000002.1 GCA_902797505.1 uncultured Prevotellaceae bacterium
ACGTAGCGTTTCACCGGCTGACCATACTCTTTTGTCTTATATCCTTCCATATACTGACTATTTTCAAATAAACATTAAATATTTTGTTGTTCAACCTAAATATCGTATTTTTGCAAAGGTAATGAAATTCTTCACTTATTGCAAGTATTATTAAAAGAAATACATACAGAAGAGATGCAAGACGAGGCGTATTTTGTACATAAGTTAGAGCATCGGCAGATCAAGCCGACGGCCACACGACTGTTGATACTCCAACAACTCTGTCGTGGTGATGAGATGGTGTCAATGCCTGAGTTAGAACGACTGCTACCCACCGTGGATAAGTCGACGATCTCACGGGCACTGACCCTCTTCCTGTTGCACGGACTGATCCATGCCGTGGATGATGGCAGCGGTTCACTGAAATATAATATCTGTCCGGATGACTGTGACTGCGAAGAGGATATCGACGACGAGCACACCCATTTCTATTGCACCCACTGTCACCGCACCTTCTGTCTTACACAGATTCACGTACCCGTGGTGAACCTTCCCGACGGATTCACCCTCCATAACATCAATTACGTCTTGAAAGGTCTTTGTCCCGAATGCTCGGAACGAGAACGTTGAGAGTTGAGAGTGTAGAGCTTATAGTGTAGAGTGTAGAGTGTAGAGTGTAGAGTGTAGAGTGTAGGGTGTAGGGTGTAGAGTTTAAAGTTTAAAGTTATACCTATTATCGTCCCGAAGGGACAAAAGATATCAGCCCAGGGTAACACCCTGTGGTGTAGAGTTATGATTACCCTCTCGGGGAGAGAGTTTTAGAGTAAATTCCTATTCGCAGCGTTATAATTATACAAAATTGCGTAACGCAATTTTGTATAATTGAAATATTTTATTATCTTTGCATTCAAGATAACAATAAAATTACAAAGATGATCAAGAATCCCTTTCTTACATACGGCTATAGCAGTCCAGAATATTTCTGTGACAGAGTGGAAGAAACCAAGCGGCTGACATCACTATTGGTGAATGGCAACCATGTTGCTTTGATGTCACCAAGAAGAATGGGCAAGACAGGACTGATACGTCACTGTTTCCAACAGAAGGAGTTACAAGATGACTATTACTTGTTTGTCGTTGACATCTATGCCACAAAATCATTAGCCGAATTTACATATATGTTGGGGCGTACCATACTCTCTGTATTAAAATCGAAAGGACGCAAAACCTGGGAGCGATTTATACAAATTGTGAGCTCTCTAAGGACAGGTATAACACTCGATGCCATGGGGCAGCCAAGTTGGAACCTTGAGATAGGCGATATTTCCTCACCTAAGGTATCACTTGAAGAAATATTCCAATACTTAAGTACTGCCGACAAACCATGTATTGTTGCCATCGATGAATTCCAGGCAATCACAGATTATCCAGAACAAAACATTGAAGCACTACTCAGGACCTATATTCAGGAATGTAGTAACGCATGGTTTGTTTTTTCCGGATCCAAACGACACATGATGGGTGAGATGTTTTCATCGCCAGCAAGACCATTCTATCAAAGTGCTTCAACCCTATCACTCAAACCGATATCTCTTGAAGCATACACTGCTTTTATTAATTATCATTTCGAAAAAGCAGGGAAAAAGATTGATCAAGAAGCCATTCAATACCTATATGAAATATTTGATGGTACTACATGGTACATTCAAAAAATATGTAATGAGTTGTTTGCAATGACCGAACAAGGTACCTCTTGTGGTGTTAAAGAGGTAGATACAGCTATCAAGTATGCTGTGGAGGAAAAAGACGATACCTATCAAGATCTGATGACCCGTCTGACAGCCAAGCAAAAGATGCTGTTGCTGGCTTTAGCCCGAGCAGGGAAAAATATCCAACCAACCAGTAGTGAGTTTATTAAAAAATACCATCTCACCTCCGCCAGTGCAGTACAACGAAGTATCTCTGCCTTACAAGACAAAGATATTGTGACAAACCTTAATGGTCATTACTACATCTACGACTATTTTCTTTATTTCTGGCTGATTCATAAGTAGGTATTAAAGATAATCTAAAAGAGTGTAGAGTGTAGAGTGTAGAGTGTAGAGTTTAAAGTATAAACCCTAAACTCTAAACCCTAAACTTAAATCAAGGCTTTGAGCAAGAAGAAGAGGATCGGGATGAGCAAGGCCGGTAGCATGTTGATGGTCTTGCAGTCTTTAATGTTCAGGATAGCGAGACCGGATGAGAGCAGGAGCAGACCACCCACGATCGATATCTCTACCATCAAGGCCTCGGGAATGATATCACCTGAGTGTAACAGATAAGCCACGAGGTATATCCCTCCCTGCCATGAGAAAGGCACCAGGGCACCCCATATCATTCCGATGCCATAGGTAGCGGCGAAGATAGCCGATGATACTAAGTCGAGTGTCGCGTTGGTATATAAATAGGTATTGTCGCCATATACCGCACTGAGGATCGGTCCGACAATGGAAAGTGTGCCGATACAATACAACAGACACGAGGTGGTGAGACCTTGCGCCAACCTACTGGCATTATGTCGGTTCGCATAACGGTCGATGCGTCCTGCTATATCTATCCACATGCCGATGACCGCGCCTAAGGCGATGCTCACGATAAAGAGAACAGGGTATTCACTCTTGTTGAGATTCGTCACGCACATCCTGGCACCCAACGCTAATGTCACCAGTCCGAGAGCATTATACAAGGCGGTCTGCAGGCGTTCGTTGATCTTCGTATGCAGCACACTACCGGCGATGCTGCCGATCACGATACAACAGGTATTGACAATCGTTCCTAACATGGACTATGCTTTTGAGAGGATATCCCGAATTACCAGACTGGCTAAGGTAAAACCGAAGACGGCCGTGACATGCACGATGCTGCCATTGATACGCTTCTTCACATTTGCTGCCGTCTGCTCCACGTGTCCATCAGCAGCCTCATCGTTCTCCATCCGCTCACTGCTGTACACACAAAGGAATTTCTTGGTCGGAAAACACTGGTTGTGTTTCATACGATGGCGCAGGGCCCGAGCCAAAGGATCGCCCTCTACCTTCCGGAATTCCGTTACACGTATCTGCGTGGGATCCATCTTCAGGGCAGCTCCCATCGAGGAGAAGAAGACAGGATGCTCGCAAGCCGTGGCGCGTAACATCAGCAAAAGTTTATCCCGCAGGGAGTCGATGGCATCGATGATATAATCGTAGGTATCCAACTGGAAACTGTCGGCTGTCTCTTCACAAAACACCTGATTAAGGGCTGTGATCTCTGCGGCAGGGTTGATCTGCAGGAGGCGTTCCTTCATCACCTCCACCTTCTCCTTCCCTACCGTGGCTGTCGTAGCCATCAGTTGTCGGTTGATATTCGAGACACTCACACAGTCGCAGTCGACGATCGTCAGGTGCTGTACACCCGTACGTATCAGACTCTCCGCGCACCACGAGCCGACACCACCCACCCCAAAGAGGATGACACGGCATGAGGATAACGCACGCATCTGCTCTGCGCCTACCAACCGTTCTGTCCGTTCAAAGATACCTTCCACCATTTTCTGTTATAAAGAAGGAGGGATGTCAAAAATCAATGATCTCCTACAACCAATCGAATTTTGATATCCCCCTCCCTACATGGATTAATAATTATCGCCGTAACGCTCCTTGGTGATATCCTCCAGAGAACGGCCACGGGTCTTGGGCGCAAAGATCACACCTACGATCAGTGAGATCAGCAGCAGGGCGATCATACAGTAGGCCGCAACGGTAAAGCCTTCACCGTTCTCACCATAGATATAGGTGAAGACGAGTCCCCATAGGGCTGACAGACCACGGACGATGAAGAACATCAATCCTTGTGCACCGGCACGGAACTTGGCGGGGAACAACTCTGAACCCCACAGGGCATAGAAGATCTGCGGAGAGGCTCCACCCTGGATACCCCACAGGATAGCGAATGCCCACAGACCGGCCTGACCGTTCACGCCGATCGTCACGATGACGAACCACGCTAAGAGGGCTGCCACCAGACCGAATACATAGATAGCCTTATGGCTGGTCTTGTCGATAAGCTTTGAGGTGATGAACGTCACGCCCACGATGATCGCCCACTGAATGAAGTTCATCCAGTTAGCCTGCTCGTTAGACACGCCACCGGCTGTCTCGTAGATATGTGGTTGGAAGAATCCCATCACGGATGCCACAAGATTCCATGTCAGGTAGATCGTTGCTAAGAAGCAAACGGTCTTCACAGCGATACTGTTCTGGAACAGCACCTTGATATTCTCTGTCAGAGAGGCTTTCGGCTCATCAGCCTTAAACTCAGAACTCTCCTGCAACTGGCGCTGGAGGTTCCAGGCGATGAAGGCTACCACAAACAGCGAGAAGAACACGATACGTGAACTGAAAACATTGACAACATTCTCAGGCATGTCAGAGCCAAAAAGACTGGCCACCGACTCTACCCATCCGAACAGATATCCGCCCGGCGCGAAGAGCATACCCAACAAGAGGATCACCATCGGACCGATACCCCACGACATCTGTGAGATACAGATATTACGTCCACGGTTGTTGTTCTCATAACTCTCAGAGATATAGGTCCATGAAGCAGGAACACCCACACCCACAGAGATACCAGTCACCAGGAATCCGGCCAACAGCATGGGGAAGTTGACGCTCAGCATGATGAGCAGCACACCCGTCATGTACACCAGCAGGTTGTAAGTGAAGATAAACTTACGTCCGTATTTATCAGCTAAGAATCCACCGATGATCGCTCCCACGGCAGCACCCAAGCAGTTGGCACTGATAAAGTTCAGCCATCCCAGATGTACCTCCGACAGTCCGAGGTAGTTCTGCCACAGTGTCAATCCACTGGCTCCCGCCACGATCGCACCGGCATCCAAATAATTCGTAAGAGACACTGCTATCGTGCTCTTCAGACTTCCACTATTCGCCATAGTTATATCGTTATTACGTTATTACGATTCGGATTTATCTGCACACTACGTCACACTCAATATTGAAAATCTTAGCCACCTTCAGGATGGTGTCGATATGACGGCCTACGGCAGCAGCCATGTGATGGGTAGGACCGGCCTCACTCCACTTGTTCACAAACTCACGGCATGGCAGTGAGAACTTCGTGCGCATGTTGGTATCACCAAACATGAAGATAGGACCTTCCTCGTTGACACCCTCGGCTACGACAAACTTGAACACACCGTTCTTGTCTTGTGTGATAGCCAGATAAGTCACGTCGCCCGTAGGAGGATAGAACTGAGTCAGATAACCGCCACCGGTCTTGCCGTGGAACACAGGCACGATCTTCATGGTAGGCTTGTGAGCCTGAGAGATGTCATAGTCGCCAGAACCAGAGTGACCGATAATACAGATGTCCTTCGGGAAGTCGATAGAGTACATCTCTGCCAGTGTACCTGTACCAGAGATCGTCTTCAGGATACTCATAGCCATAGCCACCTTCATGTCACCCTCTACGGCGCAGGCGGTATGCTGCTTGATCAACATAGAGAAGGCCGGTATCAGCATAGAGTCGAGTTTTCCGGCAACACCCTGGGCAAAACCGGCATAGTGAGAAGCGATCATACCGAGTTTCTCATCCTTTACCCACTGCTCGAAGGCTACTACATAACGGGCCATATCCCATACCTTCTCGATGGTGCCTCCACCCTCGATATCAAAGGTGTCGAGAATGTCCTGAGCCTTGGCGCGGATAGCCTCCTCATCAGTAATATTATCGGCAATAGCCCACATCTGCTCCCAGTCGAACTGCTTGGTATAGACAAACATACGGTGGTAGAGGTTGGTCTCGTCGATATAGAGG
>CADBSW010000003.1 GCA_902797505.1 uncultured Prevotellaceae bacterium
CCTGTTCAACGAGGAACGATACAAATCTTTCTTTTCTTTCATCTTTTTGAATAATAAAGGTGTCAACCTTATCTACAAAAAGACAAATGATTAAGACCTTGTCAAAGTATGGAGGAATTACTTCTCTGAAGTGTTCTTTTCTTTCCTTCTTGACCGACTAAAGAGATCGCGCCAGGAGTTGAAGTCTTTTTTCAGAATCAGTCCGATGCCCTGGGTATTCAGACTATTCTTGGTGAAATAACGGTCGTTGGTCTGGTTATACACCTTGATGGCCAGGTTGCCGTTGGGGAAGAGCAGATAACGGATGTCGAAATCTCCGATGAAGGAGGTCGTGGCGTTGGCATTGTCACGGTATCCGAACTGTCCGTTGATCAGCAAGCGGTTGTTGAGCAGTCTGCCGGAAAGCAACCCCTCATATTCTGCATTGTTGAATCCTTCATCACCTGTTGAGATGTTTGCGCCAAAGTTCCAGTTGTTCGAATTGACGAAGTTACTCAACACATTACTGATTTGCTGACTGATCGTTCCACTCAAGAGCGATTGCATGGCAAGGGATGTCTGACTCTGGGAGTTATTTTCCCGCGCGTTATTCTCCTGTTGGTTGTAGAATCGTCCGATGGAAAGGAGGTAAATTACCTGTTGGTTCATCTCCTCCTCACTATTGATGAGTGAACGGATCATCTGGTTGGCATCGGCACTTACTGTCGGCATGTCAAGGTCGAAGTCGACACGCGGGTCAGAGGCAGTACCTCCGATATTCATCATACAGTCTACGCGCACATTGTTGGATGTGAACGAACGGCCTAACTGCAAGTCACTCAGCGACACACCGTTGATGGTGTAGAGAGCCTTCAAGTCGAGTGTGGCATCGTAAGGATCACCCACGAAGACGATAGAACTGCCATCCTGGAATTGGAAATCCTTCTTGATGACATTCTGGATGGTCAGCTTATACACACCGTGATCTACCAGGTAGGTGCCGAACATGTCGAAAGAACCCTTATTATAATAGGAGGCCCGTATCGAACCGTTGCCATTCAGGGCGATGTAATCTCCGCTCTGGCGGTCCATCAACAGCCTGAGTGTGGCGTTCGGATTGGCATTGATGAGGAAGTTGAGGTGGATATCCGACTCGTCATCCTCCAAGACGACGGTGGGTGCCGGTTCATCATTATCCTGAGAGGCAAGTGCCTGTCGGTCACGCCAGGTGATGAATCCCTGGTCGGTGATTGCATCCGGACTGGCTGCGTTATACTCGATGAAACTGCCTTTTTCTGGCGATACATTGATATCGAAGTCTATTCTTCCGGGTCGTCCTTTAATGGCGCAGTCGCCTGTTCCATAGACCGTTCCGAAGAAGGTGTCATCGCCGTAATCATGGAAGTCATAGCAAAGCAGGTTCTGGGCTGTGATGTCCAGATCGTATGTCAGTCGGGTAAGACTCTTATGATGCAGGGCGCCATTGATTATGCCGATATTGTTATGGCGGTCGTATACCGTATCCTGATGGAAGATAATCTCGTTGGGAATCAGTCGGATGGTATCACCCCGTAACCAATAGTGTGTATTCAGGGTAGTAATGTCCAAATCACCATCGGCTACCACCATTCCTGTGAGGTTCATAAGTCCCAGATCTCCAAGTAGATTGAGATTTCCGTTACACCGCAGGTTGATATTGTCCATAAAACTGCCGCAGAAACTCTTCAGGAATTCTCCACGGGTGTCATGGGCATCAATCTTGAGGTCGATATAGTTTTTCGACGGTGACACATAACCATGTATCAGCGTCTGGGCATCGTTGACATCATCGGCATGCGCATCGATGTCTATCTGTTTCTCCTCGGTGTTCCATGTCGCCTTGGCAAAGAGTGTTCCCATTCGACCTTCCTCAAACTTAAAGTCATCCACCTGCAGATCGGCATATGCTTGCAGATCGCTGAAAGGAGAACGTAAGACGGCCTTTCCGGTGGCTTTTCCATCGAATGTCACGGCGTGGAAGTTCACCAAATCCAAGATGTACCTCACGTCGACACCCTTCAAGTCCACGATCAGCGAGTCGTTCGGATTCTTGTTGGCCTTGCCATATACGATGATATGCTGGTTTTGATGCTCTACAGAGAAATAGTCAACCGTCAGGTCGTTATCGCAATACACCACATCCGAGGGTTGTACTCGCCATATCGTGTCGTTGACATTGATATCAGAGTGGTGCACACGCATATGTGCCGCCTGTTTTCCTTCGGGTGTCTTGAAGAAGTCGGTGGTGCTATGGAGGTTACCCTTCATATTCCATCTGCTGCCGTTCTCCCACGACAAGGTGCTTTCCAGACGGTTGTTACCTGCCAAGGCATCCACACTGATGTCCATCAGGTCTTTGTTGTCCATCACCTTCTTACCCTTCATCTGGAAACTGATATTGTTTTCCTCGTCGGTATCGGCTACAAGGGAGAACCCCTGGTAGTTACTGCCGTCATAACTGAAATTGGGCAGGGAGAGGTTCAACTGCAACTGATTATTACTGTCATCCACACGCGCACTCATCTTCATGGGGGCATGCAGACTGACGGGCAGTCCGGTAAAGGCTTGCAGCCAGTCGGTCTTCGTGATGGTTGTCTGTAAGTCGAACGAGTTATTATACGACTTGCCGCCTTGTGGTAACCGCTTGATGATACCGGGCAGGGTAGGGATGCGCTCTGCCACCATGTTCATCACACTGTTGACAACGGTGGTATAGTCGAAGCGTCCTTTGGCTTTCAAAGATCCGAAATCGCTGTTCACCGTCAGTTGTCTGCCATCCTGATCCTGCTCAGCTGTCACTGAAAGTCGTTGTAACTCATATTGTTGCTCTGGAGAGAAGAAAGAGAAATGATCCACGAGAATATCTCCGGTCATATCCTTCAGACTGCTTCCTTTGACGTCGGCTTGCAAATCTGTGTTGAAGGTCGTATTACTCCAATCATTGGTCAGTTTCATGGCATGCGGATTGAAGTCCTTCAGCGACAGATTAACCTTTCCATCGATCATCTTTCCTGATAAACCGACGATTCCATCGAGATGTATCTTGCCGTTGGGATCATCCATCGTCAACAGTCCATCAAATACTATATCCTGCAGTTTTCCGTCTATACGTATATTATTATAGGTGTACTGCCGGAAGTCGATATGAGGAATCTCACCCTCTACCATGAGCTTAGTCTGTGGGTGTAACAGTGAACTGCTGTTTTCCGGCAGATGACCGTTCACTTGCAGATTAGCTGTAATCGTTCCCAAACGTTCATCGGCTGTGATCTTCCCTAAGTCCAAGTTGTCGGTTTCCACTTGTGCGGTAATCATTCTGTTTAGCATAGCCGCATCTATCGTGGCATTACCTGCCGAAGTGTTCAGCACACCGTCGAGAGCATATCGTTGATCGGCTATACGCGCATTTCCCTTATATTGGATGTCACCCAGTCGACTGAGTACATTAATAACATTGTTGTTTGTCTGCTGATTACTTGTAAACGCCTGAATGACATTACTGTTTACCTTGAGTTGGTCAAAGTGGATCTCTGCAGCAGGATGTTGCAACCAGTGGGAGAGTGTACCGTCGGCAACCACCTTCAAATCATCATCCGACTGGATATTCAGCGAGTTAATATTCAGGATGTTGTTACTGCCTTCAAAAGAAGTGTTCAGGTATACCGGTTGCTGCATGGATGACAGGGCAGGAAGAAACCCTTTCAAGTCAGCCAAGGATACTCGGGAATTAGAGATCTTTCCTTTTATCCCGAACTGCCGGAAGTTGAATTTCTCTTCTTTATTGGGATTCGTCAATACCACGGAGTCGATCAGCAATTCCGTATTCGGCATCTGCAGCGAGAGATTCCCTAATGAAATCTTCTCATTCGACTGCTTCAACATAAAAGACAGTCCATTCACGGTGGTGCCGGAAGCTTCCTCCTTAAAAGCTAATCGCTTGATAATGAGGTCAAGACCTTGTTCATTCAGCGTCGGCACTAAAGCATGCATACTGATATCTTTCAGATGCAGATGGTTCATTGAGAAGGTATGTGCCGTGTTAGGAATGTCCCAACGGTCATAGTTGATGTTTCCATTACGGATCACCAATGACCCGATTGATACCTCTGGAGAGGCCTTCTTCACACTGTCTTTTGATGCCAGGGCATCCAGCGCAAACTGAAAGTTCGTGGGTGTATGCTCATCTTTCTTATAGAGATTGGCCTGCATACCAAAGAGTTGCACCGATGAAATGGATATTTTTTTGTTGTAGAGCAGGTCGTAGAGGGATAATTTGACAGAAGCTCGTGAAGCTTTCAGCATGGGCTTCTTAGCCTGATCGTATATCAACACGTCATCAATGATGATACGGTTGAGCAGACCCAGATTGACTTTCTTTACCTGAGCCTCTGTCTGAAGCTTGTCACTGACCACCTGGGCCACCTGAGAACCAAGAAACCGTTGTACCGGTGGCAGTTGCACCAATACAATAGCCGTGATATAGAGCCCTATCAAAGCCCATACCACACCTGTGATGATATGTTTAATGGTTCTCATCATTCAAATTGCCTACAAAAATACATTAAAAAGAAAAAATAGACGTACTTTTCCGTATAATTTTCTTCTTAAAATATGTTTTTTTATATATCTTTGCAAACAAATAAGTGCATATAATCTATATTTACATAATACAAATATGCTATGGCAAATGTAATTAAGTTACGAAAGGGCTTAGACATTCACCTGATTGGCAAACCGACAAAAGAAAAGATTCCTGTGAAAGCAAGTGGGGAGATAGCACTCACCCCAGACTCTTTTGTGGGTATCACACCAAAGATCGTTGTCAAGGAGGGAGATCATGTCAAAGCTGGGGATGCCTTGTTTATTAACAAGAATTATCCTGAAGTGAAGTTTGCTTCGCCCGTCAGTGGAAAAGTTACTGCTGTTATACGCGGCGAACGAAGAAAGTTACTGTGCGTTAAGGTCTTGAGGGATGATGTTCAACAGTTTGTTGACTTTGGAGTAAAAGACCCTCGTACGATGGATGGCGACGCTGTCGTTAATGCTTTGTTGGAGGGTGGGCTCTTCGGTTATATCGACCAACTGCCTTATGCTGTTTCCACCAATCCATCGGTTATGCCGCGCGCTATCTTTGTCAGTGCACTGCGTGACAAACCGTTGGCAGCCGACTTTGAGTTCGAGTTGCAGGGAAATGAGAAGGACTTCCAGACAGGTCTGACAGCACTCTCAAAGATCGCCAAGACCTACCTTGGCATTGGCGGTAAACAATCTGCTGCAGCGTTGACCGAAGCCAAGGATGTGGAGGTCAACTGCTTCGACGGTCCTTGTCCTGCCGGTAACGTAGGCGTACAGATTAACCATATTGCTCCGGTCAATAAGGGAGAAGTGGTTTGGACGGTCGATCCTTCAGTAGTCATCTTTATCGGACGACTGTTTAACACGGGTAAGGTTAATCTCACACGTACTATCGCTATTGTAGGTAGTGAGGTGAAAAATCCCGCTTATGCTGATGTGATGATCGGCGAGAAGATCGAGGCTATCCTTGCCGACAATGTCAAGGAGGATAGTCATGTACGTATCATCAATGGTAATGTGCTTACTGGTAAGCCATGTACGAAAGAAGATGTGCTGGGTGCCCACACCTCGGAGATTACCGTTATTCCAGAGGGTGATGATGTGGACGAGTTGTTGGGATGGATCATGCCACGTGCGAATGATTTCTCCACCAACCGCAGTTATTTCTCTTGGCTGATGCCAAAGAAGGAATATAAGATGGATGCCCGCATCAAGGGTGGTCAGCGCCACATGATTATGAGTGGTGAGTACGACAAGGTATTGCCGATGGATATCTATGGTGAGTATCTGGTGAAAGCCATCATCGCCAACGATATCGATCAGATGGAGGCCTTAGGTATCTATGAGGTTGCCCCAGAGGACTTTGCGTTGGCTGAGTTCGTGGATTCCTCTAAGTTGGAGTTGCAGAAGATTATCCGTAATGGATTGGATATGTTACGTAAAGAAAACGCATAAGATATGAAAGCACTGAGAAATTATATCAATAAGATCAAGCCCAACTTCCAGGAAGGAGGTAAGCTTCACGCTTTCAGAAGCGTCTTTGATGGTTTTGAGACATTCCTTTTTGTGCCGAACGATACAGCGAAGAGCGGAACAAACATCCATGATGCCATTGATTCCAAGCGTATCATGAGCTTCGTGGTCATCGCCCTGTTACCGGCCCTCTTATTCGGAATGTACAATATCGGTTATCAAAACTATTTAGCCGCAGGAACACTCGAAACAGCCGGTTTCATCGAGATATTCGTATACGGTTTCTTGGCTGTATTACCCAAGTTATTAGTGAGTTACATCGTCGGCCTCGGCATTGAGTTCGTGGTGGCCCAGTGGAAAGGTGAGGAGATACAAGAGGGTTATCTGGTATCCGGAATGATCATCCCACTGATAATGCCTATCAATACGCCGTTGTGGATGCTCATCCTCGCTATCGCCTTCTCTGTCATCTTTGTCAAGGAGATTTTCGGTGGTACAGGTATGAATATCTTCAATGTTGCCATCGCCACACGTATGTTTATCTTCTTCTCTTATCCTTCTACGATGACTGGCGACACCATCTGGGTGTGCGACCATAGCATCTTTGGATTAGGAAACGACCTGCCGGATGCCTTCACAATGGCAACGCCGTTGGGTGAGTTGGCTCAGGGTATGGCTCCACAAGCCAGTCTGTGTGATATGATAACAGGTCTTATTCCCGGTTCTATCGGTGAGACATCTGTCATCGCCATTGCTATCGGAGCCGTTATCCTGTTATGGACGGGTGTGGCATCCTGGAAGATCATGCTCAGCGTATTCCTGGGTGGTGGTCTGATGGCAGCCCTGTTCAATGGTTTGGGAATGACCAGTATCGCATGGTATGAGCACCTCGTGCTTGGTGGATTCTGCTTCGGCGCAGTCTTCATGGCTACTGATCCTGTTACCAGTGCCCGCACAGAGAGTGGTAAGTGGATATACGGATTCCTGATTGGAGCCATGGCCGTGATCGTCCGTGTGATGAACCCAGGTTATCCCGAGGGTATGATGCTGGCCATCTTCTTTGGTAATATGATCGCTCCGCTGATTGACTACTGTGTTGTACAGCGAAATATTTCCCGTCGCGCTAACCGTTTAAAATAAGGAGGAAGAGCATATGAAGACAAATTCAAATACTTATACGGTTATCTATTCGGCCGTGATGGTTGTTATCGTGGCTTTCTTGCTGGCTTTCGTGTCACAGGCACTGAAGAGTCGTCAGGATGCCAATGTGGCCCTGGATATTAAGAAGCAGATACTCAACTCGCTGAATCTTCGTGGATTGAGTGATGCTGATGCAGAGGCCAAATACCAGGAAGTGGTAAAACAAGAAGAGACAGCAGGTGAAGGACTCACTCTTTATACTTGCGAGATTGACGGTGAACCGAAATATGTCGTCAATGTGAAAGGTATGGGCTTGTGGGGTGCTATCTATGGATATATCTCCATCAACGCCGACAAACAGACCGTTTATGGCGCATACTTCAACCATGACTCAGAGACTGCCGGACTGGGAGCTGAGATCAAAGACTCACAGAAGTGGCAGGAACTCTTCCAGGGTAAGCAGATCTTCAAAGACGGTGAGGTGATGCTCGGTGTAGAGAAGAAAGTGGAGAATCCCGATTTCGAGGTGGATGCTGTTACGGGCGCTACGCTTACCAGCAATGGTGTTCGGGATATGCTTCGTGACAAGAAGACGGGCATTGGTGCCTATGTAGAACTATTAAAGAACAAGTAATTATGAGCAAGTTATTCAGTAAAGAAAACAAAGAGGTTTTCATGAATCCATTAAACTTGGACAACCCGATACTTGTTCAGGTACTTGGAATCTGTTCGGCCTTAGCGGTGACAGCTCAGCTCAAGCCCGCTATTGTGATGGGATTGGCCGTTACGATCATTACGGCATTCTCTAATGTGATTATTTCTATCATTCGCAAGACCATCCCTAACCGCATACGTATCATCGTGCAGTTGGTTGTGGTGGCTGCTTTGGTAACCATCGTCAGTCAGGTACTCAAGGCGTTTGCCTATGATGTGAGTGTACAGTTGTCTGTCTATGTGGGATTGATCATCACCAACTGTATCCTGATGGGTCGTCTGGAGGCCTTTGCCATGATGAACAAGCCATGGCCATCCTTCCTCGATGGTATTGCCAACGGTCTGGGTTATGCGATGATCCTGATTATCGTGGGTGCTATCCGTGAGTTGTTTGGCTTCGGAACCCTTCTGGGCTTTAAGATCTTCCCACAGGCCTTCTACGATGCTGGATATATGAACAATGGTATGATGACGATGCCTGCCATGGCCCTGATTCTGGTGGGATGTGTTATCTGGGTACATCGTGCTTATTTTTATAAGGAGAAATAATTATGGAACATATTATCAATTTGTTTTTCAGGTCGATATTTGTCGACAATATGATATTCGCATTCTTCCTGGGTATGTGCTCATACCTGGCAGTATCGAAGAATGTCAAGACATCATTAGGACTGGGTATGGCCGTTACCTTCGTGTTGCTGGTAACCGTGCCCGTTGATTATCTGCTCCAGACGAAGGTACTCGGACCGGATTGCCTGATACAGGGAGTAGATCTGTCATACCTTAGTTTTATCCTCTTTATCGCCGTTATCGCCGGTATGGTGCAGTTGGTGGAGATGATCGTAGAGAAATACAGTCCGTCGCTGTATGCCTCATTAGGTATCTTCCTGCCGCTGATTGCCGTTAACTGTGCGATCATGGGTGCATCGCTCTTTATGCAACAGCGTATCAACCTCGATCCACTGAATACTCAGTATATCGGTTCGGTATGGGATGCTATCGCTTACGCCATAGGTAGCGGTATCGGTTGGACACTGGCCATCGTCTCACTGGGTGCTATCCGTGAGAAAATGGCTTATACAGATGTTCCCAAACCATTGCAGGGATTAGGTATTACCTTCATCACTGTAGGTCTGATGGCCATGGCGATGATGTGTTTCTCAGGACTTAAAATATAATAGGAGGAAATAACCATGTTGAATTTTATATTAGCTAGTATTGGGGTATTCCTCGTTATTATCTTGCTGGTGGTTGCCATCCTGTTGGTGGCAAAGAAATATCTGTCACCCAGCGGAAATGTGAATATTGAGATCAATGGTGATAATGTCATCAATGTGCCGCAAGGTTCTTCACTGATGACTACACTCAATGAGAATGGTATCTTCCTGCCATCAGCCTGTGGTGGTAAGGCATCCTGCGGACAGTGTAAGGTGCAGGTTCTTGAGGGTGGGGGAGAGATCCTCGATTCCGAGAAGCCACACTTCACCCGTAAGGAGATCAAAGACCATTGGCGACTGGGTTGTCAGTGTAAGGTGAAGAACGACATGAAGATCAAGGTGAGCGAAAGCATCCTTGGCGTGAAGGAATGGGAGTGTGAGGTAATCTCCAACAAGAATGTCTCTTCTTTTATCAAAGAGTTTATCGTGGCATTGCCTCCGGGAGAGCATATGGACTTCATCCCTGGTTCGTACGCACAGATTAAGATCCCTGCATACGACTGCATCGACTATGATAAGGATTTCGATAAGAACGATATCGGTCCAGACTATCTTCCTTCATGGGAGAAGTTTAATATCTTCTCACTCAAGGCTCATAACCCAGAAGATACGATCCGCGCTTACTCTATGGCCAACTATCCGGCAGAGGGTGACCGTATCACACTGACCGTTCGTATTGCCACCACACCGTTCAAACCCAAACCGGAAGTGGGCTTCCAGGATGTACCGACAGGTATCGCCTCTTCTTATATCTTCTCCCGCAAACCGGGTGATAAGGTGATCATGAGTGGTCCTTACGGTGATTTCCATCCTATCTTCGACTCAAAGAAAGAGATGATATGGGTAGGTGGTGGTGCCGGTATGGCTCCGTTGCGTGCACAGATCATGCATATGACAAAGACGCTCAACACCCGTGACCGTGAGATGCACTTCTTCTATGGTGCACGTGCTTTGGTGGAGGCATTCTTTGTGGAGGACTTCCTCGAACTGGAGAAGGAATTCCCCAACTTCCATTTCCACCTGGCTCTCGACCGTCCGGATCCTGCAGCAGATGCTGCAGGTGTTAAGTACACTGCCGGATTCGTTCATCAGGTGATGTATGAGACCTACCTGAAGGATCATGAGGCACCAGAGGATATTGAGTATTACATGTGTGGACCTGGTCCGATGTCAAAGGCTGTTCAGGGCATGCTCGACTCCCTCGGCGTAGATCCAGAAAGCATCATGTTTGATAATTTCGGATAAGGATTATCTGGGCTTGATAAATGCAAAAAAACAAATCGGCCGCATCCTCAACAGGTGCGGCCGATTTCTATTAATTAATATTCAGGATTCTGAATCATGTTTGGATTGGTATCCATCTCATATTTTGGAATAGGTAACACAATCATGTGGAAATTCCAGTCGAAGTCAAGATACTGTGAGAAATGTTTCGGAGTCTTGGAAATCGTACTTAC
This sequence comes from uncultured Prevotellaceae bacterium, assembly GCA_902797505.1. Taxonomy (GTDB): domain Bacteria; phylum Bacteroidota; class Bacteroidia; order Bacteroidales; family Bacteroidaceae; genus Prevotella. The sequence continues at coordinate 10,595 of CADBSW010000003.1, forward strand.
CGACACATCCTTACGCTCAACCTTCAGTCCGTTACGCATCAGGTCGAACAGTCGATGACCCTCGCCAAACAACTCCTTACGACGTTCTGTCAGCACACGGTCTAATGTGATGGTCTCACCCTCTACCGTCTTTGCAGGATTAGCACGCTTAACGATAGGATCGAGATATTTCACGGCATTGTCGTTGTCACCCAACTTCTGTGCGGCCTCTGCGGCATTCAGATAAGCCTCTGACAGTCGGATTAATGGGATATTGGCATCTGTGATCGCCTCGCCCTCTTGTGGCTGGAACTTATTACAGTAACCGATCTTGCTGGCTACCTTGATCACCTTCATACGTACATCCTTAGAGTCGCTGTTCAACAACTTATAGAAAGAGCCTGTCACACACAGATCCTTATAGCCACTGCCAGAATGGAGGTATCCAAGACTCTCCTTACCCGGACTGTCGGTGGTCAGATTGACAATCTCAAAGAGTACCTCACCAGGCTTATTAGCTGTTGCGTCATTAGCCCATGCCGTGGGATATTCCTCATTGGTCCAAAGGGCATAATGCTTCTTCTCTGCACCCTTAATGGCCTCTTCGGCTGCTTTCAGCGCATTGGCATTATCACCTTTATAAAGATATACTCGGCTAAGCAGTGTCAGAGCGCCCCATTTGTTGATATGTCCTTTCTGGAAATCTTCACCGATAATTGCGATACCCTCAGTAAGATCCTTGATAATCTGGGTATAACACTCAGCCACTGTATTACGTGCCGGTTTGCTATCAATACTTCCTGACTGCAATACGATGGCGGCACCAAGACTCTTGCCATTGTCTTTCAGATAAGGATAGCCATAGAAACGACAGAGATCAAATAATGCCATGGCACGTAGCACGAGCGCTTCTCCCTTCACCTCTTGAACGAGCACCTTCTCATCCTCATTCTGGGTGGGTAAGTCATCAATCTTGTTTAATACGATATTGCAGTTGGCAATCATATTATAGAGGTAACTCCAATGGGTTGACGGGGCATTGTCACGAGAGAATCCGAAACGATAGTAGTTGCCGGTTCGTTTGGTAGAACTCACCGCAATCATATCATCAGCGGTCACGTCGCCATAATAGACGAGTCTGCCGGAATAAGCATATGCGTCTTGCATCGTGTTATATACACTATTGAGGGCGTATTTTGCCTCAGAAACCAGATTGATACTGGTCGCTGACTCAACCCTCGTAGAAGGCTCAAGGTCGAGCCAGTCATTACCGCAAGAAACCATCGTAGTCGCTGCGGTACATAAAAGAATATATTTATAGAGTTTCATATTCAAGATAATTAAGGGTTAGAAGTTTACGTTAATACCAAAAGTAACAGTCTTGAGTGGGGGAGTGCCCCAGATGGCAGCGCCTCCAGATACTGCCTCGGGATCATAGTAATCCCACTTGGCCCATGTCCAAAGGTTGTTGGCAGAAGCATACAGACGGATATTATCGAAACCGATAGGTCTTGTCCACTCCTTTGGTAAAGTGAAACCGAACGTCATGGTCTTCAGTCGGATGAAGTCTGACTTATGCAGTCGACGGGTGGTTGTACACTTATGCATAGAGGTATAATCCGGTCCGTAGTCCATACGTTCATATGTTGTAACATCACCGGGTTGTTTCCAACAGTCGGCATAGTATGTCGGGATATTAGCCTCTGAGTCATAACCGGCACTCTCGGTCTTCTGTGCCCAGGTATCGTAGCTATAACCGCCGAACTGATAAGAGAACATAAAACTCAGATCAAACCACTTGTAACTCAGACGGTTTGACAAACCACCAGTCACAGCTGGCTCTGCATGTTTGTTGAGGGCGATGGCATGTGCATCAGAATAATCCTCTGTAATCTCCTTCGTGTAGTTACCATTCTCATCCACATCGTTGGTATAGAATTGCGGAGCACCAGTCTCGGGATTAACACCTGCAAACTCTACCATATAAAAAGTACGATAGGGCTTACCTACTTTCCTGATCTGTGTACCACTGATAATCTCTGTCTGTGTACCGTCAAGTTTCACGACCTCATTCTTATTATGTGAGAGGTTGAAAGAAGTGGTCCACTCAAAGTCCTTCGTACGGATATTGGTGGAGTTGATATCCAACTCGATACCGCTATTCTTAACCTTACCGATATTCATCAGGTAAGAACTCAGACCGTTGGTCATAGAGATAGGCATATCCATCAACAGGTTCTTGGTAGTACGCGTATAATACTCCACGGTGAAGTTTACGCGATTCCACAATGCGAAGTCAAGACCGATATTCAGGTTATAGTTGGTTTCCCACTTCAGGTTCTTGTTCTCTATCTGTGAGATACCCATTGCCGGATCAAGATTGTAGCCATCATTGACAAAACTCAGTCCCATATATCCGAAATAGTCAGAGGGTAGGGTACCGTTCACACCATAAGAGGCACGAAGCTTCAGGTCTGTGAGCCAGTTGCTGGTAGGTTGCATAAACTCTTCCTCAATCATTCTCCATGCTGCGGATACCGACCAGAAAGAACCCCAACGGTTGTCTCTGTGTAGACGTGAACTACCGTCAATACGATAACTGCCACCCAGGTAATACTTATTGGCAAAATCATAGTTCACACGACCGATATAAGAAACCATACGTGTACGACTGTTACTTCCGCCGGCCGACTCTGTCTTCACACCATTACTGATGTCATTACGTGCCGGAGTAGCGAAATTAGAGGTCTCACCCGAGAGATAGTCACTGTACTTGTCGTCGATCTCATAGCCTAATAAGCCGTCCAGATGGTGGTTTTCATTGATCGTCGTGTTATAGGTCAGTTGGTTTGACCAGACAAGTTTTCTCAACTCATCGTATTCTTTCGACATACCACCATTGATATCATCACCGTTAGAGGTACGTGGATCAGCCCAATGCTTACCCTTGGTCATCACAAAGTCGTATGCCACGGTTGACTTAAACTTCAGGTTCTTAATAAACTCATACTGACCATATATAGTATTGAACGCGCGCGTAACATAGTTTCTGCGGAAATCATAGGTCTGAGCGAGTTTCGGGTTACGGTCGGCAATACGTATCAGTTCACGGTTCCAAGTGCCATCCTCGTTATATACGGCATCCGAAGGAGTTACGGCATTACGTGAGGTATAGAAAGGAGAGGTATACGATGTGCCTTCCTCATATACATCCTGGTTGACATTTGAGAAAAGGATGTTGGCACCCAGACTCAACTTATCCGTAGCCTGGTAGTCGACATTCAATCTTCCGGAGATACGCTCCAGTCCAGAAGTGATGGTGATACCATCCTGTTTCAGGTAACCCAAAGAACTGTAATACTTAAAGCGGTCTGTACCACCAGAGACAGAGGCTTCATAGTTGGCATGACTGCCCTTACGGAAGAGGATATCATCCCAGTCAACATATCCACACCATGGTTTGGGAGCATAGTCATCAATATTCTCATCGGCATAGGCCTTGGCATCAGCCTCTGATTCTCCCTTGGTATAGAAACGGTAGTTGTACAATCCCTGATAGATGAAGTCACGACGCTGCTCACCACTCATTACCGGACGGTAATCCATAGCAAAATCAGACTTTCCCCAATCGGCCTTCAAGGATACCTGTGGTTTTCCTGCTTTACCTTTCTTGGTCGTAATCACCACGACGCCATTGGCTGCACGACTACCATAGAGTGAGGCTGCTGCGGCATCCTTTATAATGGTGATACTCTCAATATCATCATTATTGATGGTCGACATGATATCAAGTCCTGCATTAGAACTTACAGCACTGATATTACCACTCGTAATAGGCACACCATCAATAACATACAACGGTGAGTTACTGGCATTGAAAGAACCCATACCACGGATATTCAATGAGGTGGAGGAACCTGGCTGACCAGAAGCTTGTGTAAACTGTACACCTGGTGCATTACCTTGAAGCATGTCTTGGAAAGATACAGCTGGTATATCCTTCATCTTATCGGCCTTCACATTGGTGGCAGATCCTGCATAGGCAGATTTCTTGAAAGTACCATAACCCGTTACGATGACCTCATCAACCATCATACTTTCTTGCTTTAACCTTACGGTTACTGGTTGTGAAGATGTTACGTTAATTTCCTGAGTAGCATAACCGATGAACGAAACAACCAGTCTTACTGGTAACTGATTGACATTCAGACTGAAATGTCCGTCAACATCAGATACAGTACCATTGCTGGTTCCTTTAATCAGAATACTTGCTCCAACAATTGGATCATTACTGTCAGCATCCACAACGACACCGGATACAGATGCCGCCATGGCACTGCCGTAAGATGTCTGAGAACCCGATAGGGCTGCACCAAACATCAAACCGAGTAACATAAGCATCTTTAGCCTTATGTTACTGAAAACATTTGCTTTACTTTGTTTCATAAATAATTATTTTTACTAAGGTTATAAAAGTTATTTTATCATTCTCATCATTAATTATAAATCATCGTCTCGTCCAAAATATATCGGATGGGCTTTTCATTAGAGTTATTAGAGGTTACTGACCTTAATTGCGGGCAAAAGTAAAATATAATAACGACAAAACCAAATATTTTCAAGATAATTTATCTTTTAACAAAATTTTCTCAATAGGGATAAAGTCTTGAATGATCATAGTCGGAGAGGTTATCCATCTTTTATTATCCATCTTTTAAAAACATAGTGTTTACATATGCCCTATTTATCATAATGCCGATTATCTATAATTAATGTATTCCGAATAATTCATCGTTATTATCAATATTTTTATTCCTCTCTATCTCTGTATATCTATGTTTAATCTTTCTATATGTTTTTCTATTTGCATTTCCCTTTTTCAATTCTCAATTATAAATTTTCCATTTTCAATTATTCTTCGTAACTTTAGATAAGTTACAATGCACTCGGCATAAATAATAAGTGAACTTATTTTGTTCTGCTCTCGTTTTTTTAATAAATTCTTCACGCTCGAGAAAAGAAACAAGCTTCTTTTCTTCTCGCTTAATCAGAATTTTTGTAACTTTGCAGAATTATGGCAAACAAACAGAACGACGATCAGTACATAGAACTAAAAAATGTACGTGTAAATAATCTCAAGGGAATATCCATCAATATTCCGCGTAACCAGTTTATCACCATTACCGGTGTGTCTGGAAGCGGAAAATCATCACTCGCTTTCGATACGCTTTATGCTGAAGGCCAACGACGCTATGTGGAGTCGCTCTCAAGTTATTCACGTCAGTTTATGGGACGATTGAAAAAGCCTGAATGCGACTATATCAAAGGATTGCCACCAGCCATCGCCATCGAACAGAAAGTGATTGCACGTAATCCGCGAAGTACCGTGGGTACCAGCACCGAGATTTACGAGTATCTCAGACTTCTGTTTGCCCGTATCGGCAAGACCTATTCGCCAATCAGCGGTCAGGAAGTGAAGAAAAATACCACGGAGGATATCGTCAACTGCATGCTGCAGTTTGACAACGGCACAAAATTCGTGTTGCTCTCCCCTATCAAAATCCCTACCGGACGCACTCTCAAACGTCAGTTAGAGATGGAGATCCAACAAGGTTATGCGCGAATCTGTTATAAAGGCGATTTTTACAGAATCGACGATTTCATCGAGGATAATAAGTTGTTTAGTGAGGCAGAGCAGAACATACAGGAAAAAAGTCAGATACTATGGCTAATCATCGATAGAATGGCCGCAAATAACGATAATGAGACCATCTCACGTCTCCTGGACTCCGCAGAGACAGCTCTTGCTGAGGGCGATGACGAATGTCGGCTGATGATCCTCCCAAGCCGACTATCGTATGATTTCTCTACCCGTTTTGAGGCTGACGGCATACGTTTTGAGGAACCCAACGAGAATATGTTCTCCTTTAACTCACCCATGGGTGCCTGTCCGGAATGTGAGGGATTCGGTAATATCATTGGTATCGATGAACGGTTGGTCATTCCCAACTCCTCCCTGAGTGTCTACGACGGTTGTGTACAGTGTTGGCATGGTGAGAAGATGAAAATCTGGAAAGATGAGTTCTGCCGCCGGGCTGCACGGGATAACTTCCCCATTTTCACCCCTTACTGTGAACTCACTGCCGAACAGAAAGGATGGTTGTGGCATGGACTGCCCAGCGATACGACTGACATGAACGAGCAGGTTTCTATCGACGCTTTCTTCAAGATGGTGAAAGACAACCAGTACAAGATCCAGTATCGTGTGATGATGAGTCGCTATCGTGGTAAGACGGTATGTCCCAAATGTCATGGCAGCAGACTAAGACCTGAGTCAGAATATGTGAAGATACAGGGTAATTCCATCAATAATCTGGTGGAAATGCCTGTTCTGGCGCTGTATGATTGGTTTAAGAATCTGCAACTTGACGAGCATGATGCCCGTATCGGAAAACGAATACTTGCAGAGATCAACAACCGACTGGAATTCCTTGTAAATGTGGGACTTGGATATCTTACGCTCAACCGTCCGTCGAACACGCTTTCTGGCGGTGAGAGTCAGCGTATCAACCTTACCACTTCTTTAGGTTCCAGTCTGATCGGATCGCTGTATATCCTCGATGAGCCTAGCATTGGATTACACAGTCGCGATACCGACCGACTGATCAAAGTGCTGCGCCAGTTGCAGGAGATTGGTAATACCGTTATCGTGGTGGAGCATGATGAGGAGATCATGCGTGCGGCTGATTATCTGATTGATATCGGTCCTGATGCCGGTCGATTGGGCGGTGAAATCGTGTACGATGGAAGTGCTCGCGATTTGTCACCAACGATGGATACCGGCAGGAGCTACACCCTGAAATACTTGCTGCATCAAGAACATATCGATGTGCCCAAGAGTCGTCGACCCTGGAATCATTCGATCCTGCTGAAAGGTTGTCGGATGAACAATCTGAAAGGTATCGATGCCGCCTTCCCCCTGAATGTCTTCACCGTCATAACAGGTGTGTCGGGTAGTGGTAAGTCGTCGTTGGTGAAGGGGATCCTCTACCCTGCCCTGAAACGACATCTCAATGAGGTGGCCGACCAACCGGGCGATTATGTGGGACTGGCTGGTGATTGGGAAGCGGTAAAACATGTGGAGATGGTCGACCAGAACCCTATTGGTAAGAGCACCCGTTCGAATCCTGCCACGTATGTAAAGGCCTATGATGCGATTCGACAGTTGTTTGCCGACCAACCGTTGGCCAAGCAGATGGGCTTCACCTCACAGTATTTCTCCTTCAATGCCGATGGCGGCCGTTGTGAGGAGTGTAATGGCGCCGGTGTGATCACCGTAGAGATGCAGTTTATGGCTGATCTCGAGTTGGAGTGCGAGTCATGTCATGGCAAACGCTTCAAGCATGATATCCTCGATGTTCTGTTCCATGGCAAGAGCATCTACGACATCCTGGAGATGACAGTCTCTGAGGCCATTGTCTTCTTTAAGGAATATCAGCAGGATCTGATTGTCAGTCGCTTACAACCGCTAGAGGATGTCGGATTGGGATATATCAAACTCGGTCAGAGTTCCTCTACCCTCTCTGGTGGTGAGAACCAGCGTGTTAAACTGGCCTACTTCATCGGTCAGGAATACTCCGACCCTACCCTCTTTATCTTTGATGAGCCTACCACCGGACTCCATTTCCACGATATCCGTCGTTTGCTCCGTGCTTTCGACGCCCTCATCGAACGTGGACATTCCATCATCGTCATCGAGCATAATATGGATGTCATCAAATGCGCCGACCATATCATCGACTTAGGACCTGAAGGCGGAAATAAGGGAGGCTTCATCGTGTGTCAGGGCACTCCCGAGGAGATCGTCAAGTGCAAGGAGAGCATCACCGGCAAATACCTCTCCCCCTACCTCTCGCAGAATAATTAATTCTCAATAGCCTTCGGCGATTATCAATTTTCAATTATCAATTTTCCATTTTCCATTAATATGTCTCTTCTCATCGGCCTTCTCCTTCCCCTCATGGGTACCATGCTTGGCGCAGCCTTTGTCTTTCTGATGAAAGATGAAATGTCGCCCCGTATACAGAAATCACTCCTTGGATTTGCATCAGGTGTCATGGTAGCGGCATCCGTATGGTCCTTGCTGATCCCCGCCATGGAAATGGAAACATCTAAGGGAGCATGGTCGGTCTTCCCCGCTGCCGTGGGCTTTCTGCTTGGTATGGGTTTCCTGTTGTTGATTGATGAGGTGACTCCCCACCTTCATATCGGAACGGACAAACCCGAAGGACCCCGTTCTCACCTGTCACGTACCGCGATGTTGGCTTTGGCAGTCACCATTCACAACCTACCAGAGGGAATGGCCGTAGGTGTCGTTTTCGCAGGAGCTGCAGAAGGTACTGCCGGTTTGTCGCTTGCCAGTGCCTTGGCAGTTAGTATCGGTATCGCCATCCAGAATGTGCCCGAAGGAGCCATTATCTCTATGCCTATGCGAGCAGCGGGCAACTCCAGGTGGCGCTCGTTCCTTATCGGCAGTCTCAGTGGTGTCGTAGAACCCTTAGGAGCATTGATCGTTATCCTCCTTGCCTCCATGATGACGCCCATACTACCCTATATGCTATCATTCGCCGCTGGAGCCATGATTTATGTCGTTGTGGAAGAACTCATCCCCGAGGCCAGCGAGGGAGAGCACTCCAATCTCAGCACGATCGGCTTTGCCATCGGCTTCACCCTTATGATGGTGCTCGATGTGGTGATGGGGTGACTATATACCGAATGATCATATCTACAAGAGAGCAATTGATTGAAGCAGAGAAGGCATTCTTATCCTGGCATATGAGTACGATTCTTGGGCAAATACGAAATCAGAACTAAGAAATGCAATCATTCATAAAATTTGCCTAAGGAGTGTATCTATCACCCAAGGTTATTGGTGGCCCCATTTGAACGACCATTGGGTCACAAACGAAGGACCAATGAGCCACACGGGCCCGACTCATGGTACTCACGGGCCCGACTCGTGGTACTCACCGGCCCGACTCATGAGCCACTTGACTAAATATCACCTTTCGCGGTGGTTTTAGTCACCCCTTCCGGTACTTTTAATACACTTTCCCACTAGTTATAATCACCTTTCACGGTGGATTATATCACCTTTTCTATATGCAAATATCACCTTTTCTATAGGCAAATATCACATTTTCAAGAATTCAAATATGTTTATTAAAAATTCGATATTACATCTCAATCTTTATGTTATTACATGAGAGATAACCATTACTTTTGATTGCCGAGACCATATCTTTCGGTGGCCGTTATCACTTCCACCCCCCCTCCGTTATGATAACGGCCAACAGTAACTATGGTCATAGCCAATAGTAATAGTGATATAGTTGGGCCCAAAAGTCAGGATGCTTCTTTTATGTCCACTTAAATCACGATAAACCTATCATATTCAATAAGATACGCAAAAACGATCTCCACTGCATCTCCACTGCATCTCCACTGCGTCTCCACTGGATACCCATAGCGCTCCTCACGATTTGTCAAGGTGGAGATCAAGTGGACTTTAAGTAGTGGATCTAGTGGAGATGTTTTTTTGGTAAATTGTTGACTGATAAATTGCTAAGTGGTTTTTAAGTGTAGATAAAAGCTGTTCGATGAAATTTGTGGCAAAAAGATTTGCAAATCGCTTAAAAATTTTGTATCTTTGCATATGAAGACTTGCTGACTTGGCGCCTTTTACATCCGCTGGTTAATGCATGATCTTTATGTCTAATTTAAAAATACAAAATGATTAGTCTATTAAAATTTTCGAGAGGGAAAGAGGTGATCAATCGCCTCGAGTTGTCTGCAGTAGCAGAGATGATTCGTCAGAACCCTGACGAGCAAAGGGTGCGCAACCTGCGGTTGCAGTACCAGTTTATGAAACCAGTGCGACTGGAAGACGGTCAGATAGCCGTCGACAGTCGGCATGTCCTTGACATGCCACGTCTCTTGTTCGCCGCTGAGCACCAGCACTTTAAAGGTCAGCGAAAGATGTTGGTATACAACGGATTGGTAGTCATTGAGGTGAATGGTCTGAAGACGTATGAGGAAGCTGTGATCGTAAGGAATCAAGCATCGAAGATGGAAGAGACCGTCATGGCATTCTTAGGTGCCTCGGGCAAGAGTGTGAAGATTGTCTGTCGGGGTGAACTGTTTAAAAAAGACGACAAAGAGGATATGATTCCCACGGAAGAAGATGCTATCCAACTGTTCCACCTTAACCTTTACGAAACAGCCCGCAGAGCCTATCAAAACCAGTTTGGCTTCGACATCGAGTATTTGTATCCGCTACTTGAGAGAACGGTCTATCTGAGTGCCGATCCCGACATGTACTTCAATCCAAATGCACGTGCGTTCAAGGCAGACACAGAAAAACACGACACATCAGAACCGGTGACCATCTCTGAGGAAAGCGATCACCTGATGCCGGGACGAACCCTCACACGCACTTACCAACTGAACTGGCTCTTTATTGTCAAACAGGTGCTGGGCGATTATAATGAGTTGCCAGATGAGGAGCGGCAGATGCAACTGTTGATGCGTATCGCCAAAATGTCGCTGGAACAAGGCATCCCTCTGAGTCATGCACAGGGATTGACCTTGCTACATCCAGCATTGAATACCGACCCTGTATTGTTACGTAATGTCTTTTCATCGGTCTATGAAGCGACACTTCAAGAGGACTATCGTAAGAAGCATAAGATCAAACCGTTGAAGAGTATTCCGGATGATATGATACAAGCCATGCGGACGGAGATCTTCCTGGAGAGTCATTTCGACATGCGTAAGAATCTGATGACTGGCGTGGCCGAATATCGTGATAAGTTCTCTGAGGATCAGACCTACAAGCCGTTGACGGAGGAGGTGCGCAATGACATGACGCTGCAGGCTATAGAATTAGGTATCAAGGGATGGGACCAGAATGTGAACCGCTATATCAACTCCACTCGTATCGAGCAGTTTGACCCCATAAACACATGGCTCGACCATCTGCCACTATGGGATGGAAAAGACCGTATCAAGGAATTGGCAGCAAGAGTGCCTACCAACCAACCCCACTGGGAGAAATACCTCAGGATGTGGCTCACAGGTATGGTGGCCCAGTGGCGTGAGAGTGACAGACAACTGACCGGTAATGCATTGATACCCTTGTTGATCGGCAGGCAGGGTTGTGGAAAGTCACGTTTTTGTAAGATCCTCCTGCCCCAGGAGTTGCGCATGTATTACAATGATCAGTTGAACTTTAAGAATGAGTTCGACCTGAACATCGCGCTGACATCCTTCGCCCTGATCAATATCGATGAGTTTGACAAGACTACCAATTCTCAGCAGATCGTATTGAAATACCTGTTGTCATCGGCCGATGTGAAGTTCCGTCCTCCCTTCGGAAAGACTATCCAACAGTTCCGGCGCTACACCTCGTTTATCGGCACCACCAACCAACAGCAGCCGTTGGTGGATCCTACAGGTTCCCGACGTTTTGTATGTGTGCGCATCCCCGATGGTCAGACTATCGACTATACCGACAATCTGGAACATCGGCAGTTGTTTGCCCAGGCGCTGCACCTCTTTAACAATAAAGAGCGGTATTGGTTGAACAACGAAGAGATTGAGACACTCATTGCAGAGAATGAGCCTTATCAGCAGCCAGCTGACCTGGTACAGATGATTGCCGAGACCTTCCGTTCACCGAATACTGATGAAGGACGGTGGTGGCGACCCAGAGAGATTCTTGATCTTTTCAGAAATCGCTACCCATATTTTAATTCCAAAAAAACCTCGCCCATTATACTCGGCAGAGCAATGAACAGTTTTAAGTTTAAATTTAAGAAACGTATTCACAACGGCATGGCTGAGTACTGGCTGAAGGAAAAATAGAAGGTCAAAGGACAAAGGGACTCGGTCAAAAGTTAGGGATGCGAACATACCCTTCGTATCCCTACCCTATCTTTGCAGGGAGAAAATAAATAAGGTTTGCAATTCTACAGAATATTTCGTATATTTACAAAAGGAATAATTGTCTAATACAGTTACAGATTTTTATTTATGGTACAGATAGTAGTTGTATTGATTATAATAGGCATCGTATGGTATGTTAAGAGTCTTTTCGACAGTTCATTCCAGCAGCACCACAACTTCTTCTCACGCATGGAGGAACTCTGGAAAGAGCAATTCGCGAAATAAGGAACGGTTTTTATTGCAGTTTTTCGATGAATTCTGCATGACTGCAGATGATAACATCATCATCGCCCATCGGTTGAAGTTGGAGACGAATACGGTGACGCCCCTTCTGCAACGGATGGAGAAAATGGGTATTACCACTCGTCTCAGAGGAAAAGAGGACAAGCGTCAACAGATTGTCTTTCTCACCGACAAAGGAATCGAGATGGAGCAACAGGCGTATGAAAGGATTCCTGCGGCTATGGGTGAACGGTTGGCTGCCTGTAAGCTTAAGAAAAAGGATTATGAACGACTGGCCCAGCATCTGGATTTGTTGATTGAGGCATTGGGTGAAAAATAAAAAGGGCTCCAAAAATGGAGCTCTTTTTTATTTATGTCTTTCGCACTTGCGGAAGATGAGGGATTATCAAACCTCTTATTTTGCCACCGTTCTACGAACGACGTTGCAACCCAGTTTGATGATACCCTTTCCTTGCGGAAGATGAGGGATTCAAACCCCCGATACCCGTAAATGGGTATACCGGATTTCGAGTCCAGCGCATTCGGTCACTCTGCCAATCTTCCTTGTCGTGTGCAAAAGTAATACTTATTTTTTAATCGGCAAAGTTTTGCGGATGATTTTTTATCATATGTCGGGGACAGGCTCTTTAGATGAGAGTCTGTCCCTGATTGTTTGAATTATCTCGGAAGTCGGCGATACGGTAACACATTGTGGCACTTGACCACCTGTTGCTTAGCATTGAAGGTGGCATGCTGACGAAGATCAGCAGCACTGGCCGCAAAGTGGGCTGTGTACTGTCCACCATCCGTCACCCATGCTTGTTGCATCTCGTCATACGAAGCAAGGTCGTAGTTGGAGAAAGTCATCTCTAACAGTTGACTCTCACCGGGTTGCAACTCACGGGTCTTGGCATAGGCCTTCAGTTCGTAAGCAGGTTTCTTTAAGGTTCCCTTGGGGGCACTGATATACAACTGAACCACCTCTTTACCAGCATAAGAACCGGTATTCTTTACCATGACGGTGGCCACATAGTCGTTGCCTTTCTTCTTGACAGAGGCATTACTATACTCGAAGGTGGTATACCCCATACCAAATCCGAAGGGGAAACTCACCGGTTTGTTCTCCGTCTGGAAATAGCGGTAACCCACGTTCAGGTCTTCCTCATAGATGGTCTCGGCAAAGCATGGGAACGTAGCCTTACGGGCTTTCGACATATCCCTCTCAGTCCAGATGGTATAGTCCTTCGGGAAGTTTTTCGTAGCTGGCACATCCTCCAACTTGACAGGGAAGGTAACCGACAGTTTTCCTGATGGATAAGTCTTGCCCGTGAGTACATCGGCGATGGCATTACCACCCTCCATTCCTGGTTGCCAAGCTAAGAGGATCGCATCTGCCATTTCACTCAAAAGAGACGTCTCTATAACTCCTCCCACATTGAGGATGACGATCACCTTCTTGTTCAATTTGTGGAACTCATGACATACAGCTGCCAGCATGGCCTTCTCATCGGGGTTGATCGTGAAATCAGAGAACTTACGGTCTTCTACCTCACCACTGCTACGACCGATGGTTACAATAGCCATGTCATTTTTCTCTGCGGCAAAACGATAGACATTCTGCCCCAACTGCGGTTCTTTCATTCTTGGACGGGGATGGAACGTACTACCACGATAGATGCCCATCTCAGCCTCGAGTTCAAGTAAACCATAATCCTTGTATTTCTCATAGACATCCGTAATGATTTGGTCCATCTTGAAACCTGCATTGGCAAGTCCTTCCTTGAGATCCACCACATAGGGTTTGTGGACATCACCGGAACCTGTACCTCCGGCAAAGAAATGGTAGGAGGAAACACCGAAGAGGGCCACATGAGGAAGGGTATCCTGCACCTGATGGATGGGTAACACACCGTCGTTCTTCAGCAATACCATGCCTTCTGGAGCTGCTTTACGGGCAATGGCAGCATGCGCCTTGAGGTCTGGTTTGTTGGAGAACTTATACCCACGGAAATGCGGTGTCTTGACGATATATTCGAGGATGCGACGCACATTACGGTTGATATCGCTCATGCTGATGGAGCCATTGGTAGCTCCTTCGATAATCTGTTTGATCTGTTCTGCATTGCCGGGTTCCAGCAAGTCATTGCCGGCAGCCACCTGATCGGCAGTATGGCGCGTGCCTGTCCAGTCGGTCATCACAATACCTTTGAATCCCCACTCATCTCGCAAGATCGTAGTGAGCAGTTCTTTATTCTCATGAGTCCATTTGCCATTGAGGTAATTATACGAACTCATGATGGTCCACGGTTGACTCTTCCTGACAGCGATCTCAAAACCTTTCAGATAGAGTTCTCGTAGTGTACGTTGACCAATGACAGAGTTGTTATGCGTCCGATTGGTCTCTTGGTTATTGGCCGCAAAATGCTTGGCAGAGACTCCTACCCCATTACTCTGTATACCGTTGATCATCGCCGCAGCGGTAAGTCCTACCAGGAAAGGATCCTCAGAATAATACTCAAAGTTACGGCCACAGAGCGGATGACGCATCAAGTTCATGCCCGGACCGAGTAGCACGTCACAGCCGTATTCCAGGACTTCGTTACCCATGGCTTGTCCTACCTGATAGACAAGATCAGTATTCCAGGTGGAAGCGAGCAACGTACCGATGGGGAATCCCGTGCAGTAATAGGTATTGGGGTCATTGTCTCGCTTGGGATTGATACGCAGTCCGGCCGGACCATCTGCCAAGACTGTGTGGGGAATACCAAAACGGTCAATCTTTGCCGTAAAGCCGGCTGCGCCAGGCACAATGGCATTACCTTGAGAGGCGCTATTAGTTGGAAGGCCGGTATACGACTCACCAAACTTGAATCCTACGAGGAGTGAGGCTTTCTCCTCAAGAGTCATCTCCTTCACCACCTTATCAATCGTCTTCGCCCATAATTTCACTTGAGCATGAACTGGCAATATCATGGTTGACATCAACATAACAGTTAATAATTTCTTCATACCCTACTTGTTTTTTGCAAAGATAGTTTTTTTCTTGAATTTTTTACTTATCTTTGCAAAGAAATATAAAATAAATGCTATGACATACAAAATACAGGCAAATGCTTCTGGTACAAGGAGCATCGAAGTAAGTGACAAGCATCTTGAGACCATCAGGAAATATACGTTGTTGAAGAACCTCATTGACAGCAATGGTATTATCGACGAGGGTGTATTGGAGAAGCTCAAACTCAACTGTCGTTCGATTCTGGAGGCGCAGGCTGAGGTTGACAAGGACCTGATGGACCTTTGTCTTGACGTAATCTACAACACCAATATGAAAGCGTTGGGATTGCACAACCTGGTGTTGCTCTTTGTGGATTGGCAAGAGAAGACTCCGAAAGAAGAGGAAGCAGCAGAGTAGATGAAGGAATACAGACTGTCGGATTTCCTGCCGACAACCAAGAAGGAGACAGAACTACGGGGATGGGATGAACTCGACGTGATTCTGTTTTCGGGTGATGCGTATGTGGATCACCCTTCTTTTGGTGCGGCGGTGATCGGCAGGATATTGGAGTCGAATGGTTATCGGGTGGCTATCGTGCCGCAGCCCGACTGGCATGGCGACTATCGTGACTTTAAGAAACTTGGCAGACCACGGCTGTTCTTCGGTATCTCCCCCGGATGCATGGACTCGATGGTCAATAAATATACCGCCAACCGCAGACTACGCTCTGAAGATGCCTATAGTCCGGATGGGCGACACGACTGTCGACCGGAATATCCTACGATCGTATATAGTCAGATCCTGCGAAAACTATATCCCGACGTGCCTATCGTATTAGGAGGCATTGAGGCATCGTTGCGCCGACTGACACATTACGACTACTGGCAGGACAAACTGATGAAATGCATCCTCTGCGATTCCAAGGCGGATATCATCAGTTATGGCATGGGTGAGAAGACCATCGTGAGGGTCGCTGAGGAGTTGGCTGCAGGAAAGACCATCCGTGAGATTCGTGACTTGCCGCAAACGGTCTATCTGTCGAAGAAACAAGATATTCCTGGCGGTATCACCGATAACGACATCATCCTTCATTCGCATGAAGAATGCCTGAAGAACAAGAAAGCACAAGCGGAGAATTTCAGACATATCGAAGAGGAATCGAATAAGATACATGCCCAACGACTGTTGCAGGCGGTTGACGGACTCTATGCGGTGGTGAACCCACCCTATCCCCCAATGACCACAGAGGAGCTGGATGCTTCGTTCGACCTTCCTTACACCCGACAGCCACATCCTAAATATAGAGGTAAAAGAATCCCCGCATACGAGATGATCAAGCACTCGGTGAATATCCATCGCGGTTGTTTCGGTGGATGTGCCTTCTGTACGATCTCCGCTCATCAGGGGAAGTTCATCACCTGCAGGAGTAAGGAGAGTATATTAAAAGAGGTGAAAGAGGTGGTGCAGATGCCCGACTTCAAGGGATATCTGAGTGATCTGGGCGGTCCGTCTGCCAATATGTACGGCATGCACGGTAAGAACCTGAAGGCTTGTGAGAAATGCAAGCGTCCTTCGTGCATACACCCTGCGGTATGTCCGAACCTGAATACCGATCATACGCCATTACTTGAGATCTACCATGCCGTGGATGCCCTGCCGGAGATCAAGAAGAGTTTTATCGGCAGTGGGGTGC
The DNA here is from genome assembly GCA_902797505.1 of uncultured Prevotellaceae bacterium. Taxonomy (GTDB): domain Bacteria; phylum Bacteroidota; class Bacteroidia; order Bacteroidales; family Bacteroidaceae; genus Prevotella. The sequence goes on from CADBSW010000003.1 coordinate 27,490, forward strand.
GCTATGATCTTTTGCTGCATCGGAGTAACGACGAACAATGTAATGCCGCAGCTAAGCAATACACCCGTGAACTGATCTGTAAACATGTGAGTGGACGACTGAAAGTGGCACCTGAACATACCTCAGACAAGGTGCTCATGCTGATGCGCAAACCTTCTTTCCAGTTGTTTGAGGCCTTTAAGAGAGTGTTCGACCGTATCAACCAACAAGAGCAACTGCGACAGCAGATCATCCCCTACTTCATCAGTTCGCATCCGGGATGCGAGGAAGCAGACATGGCAGAGTTGGCCGTCATCACCAGACGGTTGGACTTCCATCTCGAACAGGTGCAGGACTTCACCCCCACTCCGATGACGGTGGCCACGGAGACTTGGTATACGGGGTATGATCCATACACCCTGCAACCGGTATTCTCTGCCAAGACGCAGAAAGAGAAGCTGGCCCAAAGGATGTTCTTCTTCTGGTATAAGCCTGAGGAACGCAGAAATATCGAAAGAGAATTGAAACGGATCGGAAGACCCGAATTGATCAATCAGTTGTATGAAAATAATAGAAAGTCAGGTAACAGGCAAGAAAAGTCAAGAGACGTGCGAAGACGGAATAGTCGTAAATGAGAATTTCGTGGCCGTCATCGACGGGAGTACCAGTAAGTCAGCTGTACAGATCTCTCCAGAGAAGAGTAACGGCAGACTGGCCATGGAACTGATTCACGACATGATTACGGAGATGCCTTCACAGATTACCTGCGAGGGTTTCTGTCGTGTTATCACCGAAGGACTGCAGGAGTTTTATGATTATAAAGGCATTGACATCCAACATCTCAAGGATCATCCCACGGAGCGTTTGACGGCCAGTTGTATTGTCTATAGTGCCTTCCATCAAGAGATCTGGATGATTGGTGACTGTCAGTGTCTGGTGGATGGTGTCTTCTATGATAACCCCAAGCCGGCGGAAGAGGTCAACGCCAAGAAAAGAAGTGCGTTTATCAAGGATGCCCTGGCAAACGGCAAGACAACGGAAGATTTTCAAACAAAGGATGAGGGACGAGTATTGATATTGCCTGATATTATCGCTGGATGCCAGTTGCAGAATGTGACATATGCGGTCTTTGATGGTTTTCCGGTTTATAAAGATGGTGTGAGGATGATCCCATGTAAAGATAGTAAAGAGATTGTGTTGGCATCCGACGGTTATCCATTCTTGAAAAACACCTTAGCAGAGAGTGAACGAGCATTAAAAGACTTACTGACTGACGATCCTTTGTGCATAGAAAAGTTTTTTGCCACCAAAGGAGTGATGAAAGGCAACGTCAGTTTTGATGACCGCACCTATATCCGTTTGCGTGTTGGAAAGGAAAGCGGAAAATTTGGATGGTTACGTCGTTGGATATCCTAAAATAATTGGGGACAAGGCCCCTTTCGGATACCTGTCCCCAATATCAATAGTCATGAATCTTAGTGGACGTAGATAAAACTATGACCTTAGACTTTTGACTACTTGAAATAGCGCTTCAGAAGTCCCATGAAACCAGCGCAGTGACGAGCCTCGTCCTTGGCCATCTCATGAACCGTGTCGTGAGTAGCGTCCATGCCGGCAGCCTTGGCATTGCGGGCAATACGGAACTTATCCTCACAAGCACCACGCTCTGCAGCGATACGAGCCTCCAGGTTGCTCTTGGTATCCTTCAGGACATCACCCAGCAACTCAGCAAAACGGCTGGCGTGATCTGCCTCTTCAAAGGCATAACGCTTGAAAGCCTCGGCAATCTCAGGATAACCCTCGCGATCGGCCTGACGACTCATAGCCAGATACATACCTACCTCACCACACTCACCTTCGAAATGGTTCTTCAAGTCCTTGATCATCTCCTCATCAGCACCTTCATCACGTGCAGCACCTAAGGTGTGAACAGTTGCGAATGACTGGTCATCCTCTTCTACCAACTCCTTAAACTTGCTTGCGGGAACTTTACAGATGGGGCACTTCTCTGGTGGCTCTGGACCCTCGTGGATATAGCCACAAACGGTACAAATAAACTTCTTATTCATAATGCTCTTGTAATTTTAATTAATGTCGTATAAATCGTATTTTGCAAATATAAGAAAAAAAAAGATGATAACAAAATTTATTCGGATTTTTTAATGTATTTGGCGAAATTCTTCTTGGTCTTCTTGATCATCTTCTTGTTGATATGCGGCCGTAGGGCTGGTATCGTATTACGCATCTCGTCGGCTAATAAGGCAGCAACCATCGAAGCTCCGGGAATATTGTAATGGGTATTGTCTTTGCGACCACTGGGGATTGATGGTGTCTCACCCGGTTTGAACCACATATGCAACTTACGTGATTTCACCACGCCCAAACCCTGTTCGAGATCGTGGGTGATCTTATTGGCATCGATGAAAGGCACGTTCATCTCTTTAGCAATATAACGGGGAACTTCACGATAAGCACCATGGGTATCAATTAGTGTATCACTGTTTACCTCCTCGTCGGAATACTTCACATCGCGTAGTGACTCATCTTCAACGGTTGAATCAACCTGTCGATGGAAATTCCTTCTTACCACACAGTTACAGAGAATCGGGTTGCCACCTTTCTCTCGTGTCTCACGAACGAATCTACGAAGATTATCATCGAAGGTAGAACCGGGATCAGTATGTCGGTCGACAGCCGGTTTCTCATCGTTATGACCGAACTGAATGATGACATAATCACCGGGGTGTATCTTATCCAATACCTTTTGCCAACGACCCTCGTTGATAAAACTCTTGCTGCTTCTACCGTTGACCGCATGATTATCGATCACATAAGGATCATTGAAGAAGGGTTGGAGCACCATACCCCACCCTCTTTCTTGTTTTCCGCCAGTGGTATCTTTGTTAGCCATCGTACTGTCACCAATCATAAAGACGGTAACTTTCTTCTCCTGTTGGAAAGCACAGAAGATCATGACAAGGGCTATTGCACCTAATATCGTTTGGATCTTTCTCATTGCGGACAAATTATGTTTATCATCTCTGCGGGAGTAACGAGTTGCTGATCACCAGTCAACATATTCTTCAGTGTGATCTTGCCCTCTTGAATCTCATTGTCACCGGCTAAGGCAACAAATGGGATATTCATCGCATTGGCATAACTCATCTGTTTCTTCATCTTCGACTTATCGGGATAAACCTCCGTACGGATGCCGGCCTTGCGCATCTCATTGGCTATAGGCAGACAATAGGCAGTCTCCCGGTCACCGAAATTGATGAACAACAGTTGTGTACCATGAACAGCTTCCTGCGGATAGAGATCCAACGTGTTCAATACATCAAAGATACGGTCTGCACCAAAGGAGATTCCCACGCCACTGAGTCCGGGCATACCGAAGATACCTGTCAGGTTATCATAACGGCCACCACCAGTGATACTACCGATCTGTACATCGAGCGCCTTCACCTCAAAGATAGCTCCTGTGTAGTAATTGAGTCCGCGAGCCAACGTGAGATCCAGTTGCATCTCATTATTCAGATTGGCAGTCTTCAGGGTATCCAAGATAAAGCGTGTCTCCTCAACACCCTTCATACCGATCTCTGATGAAGCAAGCACCTGAGCGATGGTATCCAGCTTCTCATCATTTGTTCCACTCAGAGAGATGATGGGCTGCAACTTCTCGATAGCCTCCTGACTGATACCATCTTCTGCCAGCTCGGCATTGACAGCCTCCAGACCGATCTTATCCAGTTTGTCGATAGCTACTGTGATATCCACGATCTTATCTGCCTCGCCAATCACTTCTGCGATACCGGTAAGGATCTTACGGTTGTTGATCTTGATCTGCACACGTACTCCAAAACGGGTAAATACCGTGTCGATAATCTGCATCAGTTCTACCTCATTCAAGAGAGAGTCTGAACCAACAACATCCGCATCGCACTGATAAAACTCACGATATCTGCCTTTCTGAGGACGGTCAGCACGCCACACGGGTTGTATCTGATAACGTTTGAAAGGCAACTGCAACTCATCACGGTGCATCACCACATAACGGGCGAAGGGAACCGTGAGGTCATAGCGGAGACCCTTTTCACACAGACGGGCTGCCAGGTGTAATGGATTACGCTGTTGCAGTTCCTCGTCGCTGACCTTATTGAGGAAATCACCGCTGTTTAATACCTTAAACAATAATTTGTCACCTTCCTCACCATACTTTCCCATCAGCGTCTGCAGACTCTCCATGGCAGGTGTCTCTATCTGTCGAAAGCCATAGAGTGCATACACCTCCTTGATGGTGTTGAAGATATAGTTACGCTTTGCCATCTCCAATGGAGAGAAGTCACGCGTACCCTTTGGTATATTTGGTTTATTAGCCATAGTCTTATTTTCTGATGATCGTTTGTTCACGATCGGGTCCTACACTGATAATACGAACAGGTGTCTCCAACTGTTCTTCCAAGAAATGGATATAGTCGACGAATGCCTTTGGCAACTGGTCTTCTGAGGTGATGCCCGTCATGTCTGTCTTCCATCCCGGCAGTTCCTGATAAACAGGTTCTACACCTTCCTCGATGTTAAACGGGAACTCTCTGGTCTCCTTGCCATTCACCTTATATGCCACACAAGCCTTAATGGTATCAAAGGCATCCAGCACATCACTCTTCATGAGGATGAGTTGTGTAACACCATTGATCATAATAGCATAGCGAAGAGCTACGAGATCAACCCAACCGCAACGGCGCTCACGACCGGTGACAGCTCCATATTCATGACCAAGGTCACGTATCTTGGCACCCGTCTCATCAAAGAGTTCTGTAGGGAAAGGTCCGGCACCTACACGTGTACAGTAAGCCTTCATAATACCGAAGACATCACCGATCTTATTGGGGGCAATACCTAAACCGGTACATGCTCCTGCACAAACGGTATTTGAAGAGGTAACGAAAGGATAACTACCGAAGTCGATATCGAGCATCGTGCCCTGAGCACCCTCACAGAGGACACTGTTTCCTGCACGGAGAAGGTTGTTGATCTCATGCTCAGAGTCAACGATCTTAAACTGCTTGAGGTAGTCGATACCCTCCATCCATGTCTTCTCAACCTCTGTGATATCGTAATCAGTATAGTTAAGTGATTTCAGGATAGCCTCATGACGAGCCTTGCAAGCGGCATATTTCTCCTCAAAACGATCGAAGATATCACCAACACGTAATCCTGTACGAGAGATCTTATCTGTGTATGTCGGACCGATGCCCTTACCTGTGGTTCCTACCTTGCCCTTACCTTTGGCTGCTTCATAGGCGGCATCAAGCAGACGATGGGTAGGAAGGATCAGATGTGCCTTGCGAGAGATATGCAGGTTGGCATGAAGATCATGACCGCTCTTCTCGAGATCCTTTGCCTCGGCCATAAAAAGATCGGGTGCCAGCACTACGCCATTACCGATAATATTCACCTTTCCACCCTGAAAGATACCAGAGGGAATACTGCGAAGGACATATTTCTCTCCTTTAAACTCAAGGGTGTGACCTGCGTTCGGGCCACCCTGAAACCTGGCAACGACATCATAGAGAGGTGTCAAAACGTCAACAACCTTACCTTTTCCTTCATCGCCCCACTGTAATCCTAAGAGGACATCAACTTTACCTTGTGTCATTTGTCTGTTATTTTATGATTCCTAAATTCTTATTACGTTTACGCGTTATTTTTGCCTGACAGGTACTGCATGTGCCGTAGATATAGAGTGTAAAACCATCTTTACGGAAACGGCGCAGATGGGTCTCGTTGACTTCCCTGACAATGTTAGGAACGGAAATCTCCTTTACCTTTCCACATACGGTACATACCTGATGACAATGATTATCTGTGCCATAGGATGCCTCATATTTCGTACCCTCCTCTAACCGGTGACAAACCACCAGACGTAATTTAAGTAGTAGTTTGAGGGTATTATACAAGGTGGCACGACTGACATGAAACTTGGCTTTTTCAAGGCTTTCACTCAACTCCTGAATCGAGAAGCTCCGATCAAACTGATATACAGTATCAAGCACCGCAAAACGTTCAGGCGTCTTACGGTGGTTACTCTGTTCCAGATAGTTTGTTAGAATAGCTCTGACGGACGAGTTAACTGTTTCTTTCATCACAAAACGATAATCCGTGCAAAGATACTATATTTTCAACATTTACTGGATATCTTTCTTTATAAAAAATCTAAATTATTTCGTTTCATGGCATTGTGGGCAATCGTTTCATAGACATCACCCAATTGCGCAAAGCGTTGCAGACAGGTATAGGCAGCGCGCTTTACTGAGGTGTTCTCCTCTTTCATCACCACGACAATCTGATCCAACAGTTCGTGAATACCACGTTCATCGGGTTCATTGCCTTTCATGAACAAGCGGGAAAGGATATGGTAACCGCAAATCTGTTTGTATTCACCATTGCTGGCTATCCACTCGAAAGCGATGACAGAAGCGTAGTCAAGATATTGATAGAGATAGAAGGCTGAGAGCTCGGCCAACTCTTGTGTGTTGGTCTGCTCTATCCATATGTCTGCGATCTCTGGTAACATCTTCTCGGGTGGCATCAGCATCAAAGCCATGATCTTACATTCCCGGATATCTTCTTTCCATAAGGCGATGGCGAGATTAAAATCTTTTGTATAGGCACTTGCCATCTGTTTGAGATCAGGCAGACTGATTCCCCAATTCAGATGATACTGCACACCCTTCTCACGCATAGAACGTGCCGTCTCACCATTCATTCGCAGGAAGAAGGAATGCTTGATGTCCTTAACCGTCTGTACAACATCCATCATACTTTATATTAAAGTTGCGTAATCACTACTATATCTGAGCATCTGATGCTCGTAGGTCTCTGAGTAATCTACAGAAACATCGCTTACACGACCATCGTTGTCACGAACCAGGGATAATACAGGATTGATAAAACCTTTGTATGGAGCGAGATGCAGTCGTTCGTATCGCTCAAGAATCTCTTGATGGAGATCCGGATCGATCTGCACGGCGTAATCTTCTACCAACCGTTGGGCGGCAGGGAAATCACCCTCACTCTTGATACGTTGTATCTCTGCCAACAATTGGGCAAAGAGTTGTCGTAACGCAGGATAGTTGTTGATACGGATATAATGACCATCTTTTCCCTTGTACATCTCTATCACACCCTGGTCTTTGCCTTTCTCATAACACCAACGGGCGATTAAAGCCCTGTTGCGCATGTGGGCTTCCTCCAGTTGGGCACCGGGTTTGATACGCACCAACTGGGTCATCAAACCGTTTAATATATACGTGTAATATTGTGACTGATAAGCGTTTTCATCAGACAACAAACCCAGGTTCACAAGCTTTTTATCTGCTATATAGTAAAGGGCAAAAAGATCGGCACGCGCCTCTTCTATCGTGCTGCCATAAGACTTCAGGGCATCAGTATCTGTACCCGGCAAGAGTTGTCCACTACCATGTCCCAGACACTCATGTAAGTCGGTATGCAGGTCATCACACTGATCACCATACTTCTCGATCCAAGCGAGCACTTCTGGGTCTTCGATGAAAGCCTCACGGAATCCACTGCCATGGGCTGCCTTATTATAAGCGTCAATCAGATTACCGATAGTAATGCTCTTAGAGCCATATTCTGCCCGTATCCAGTCGGCATTCGGCAGATTGATACCTATGGCTGTTGATGGATATTCATCACCACCGAGCATAGCTGCGTTGATAACATTGGCGACAACACCCTTGACATGGGGCTTACGAAAACGAGGATCTACCGGTGAGTGATCCTCAAACCACTGGGCGTTATCACTAATGGTTCGGGTACGTTTTGTTGCTTCTTCGTTACGATACTCTACGATACCCTCCCAAGAGCCTTTCAGTCCCATAGGGTCACTATACACCTCTATGAAACCATTGACAAAATCTATCGCTGACTGATGTTCACCTACCCATTCAATACAATATTGATTAAAGATACGTAAATCACCTGTCTGATAATATTTTATCAGCGATTGGATATATTGTTTTTGACTGTCATTCTCAGCATATTCCAAGGATTTCTCCAACCAGTAAACAATCTGTTCAATGGCTTTTCCATACTTCCCACCAACTTTCCAAACCACCTCTTTCAAGACACCATGATCTTTTACCAAGGTGGTGTTAAGTCCATAGGATGGTGGTTCTGTGTCATCGGCATCCTTCTGAGAGGCATAGTATTCTTCCACCTCCTTCTGGGTTACGCCCTCATAGTAGTTACAGGCTGAAGACATAACGACATCAACACCTTCACGTGTATCTACCTTTTTTGCCAACAGCTCTTGAGAGAACATCACAGGGATTAATTCCTCACAGAAATCATCTAATGAACTATCACCCAAGGGTAATTTATCGGCTGGCGTTTGTTGTAACAAATGCTGAAAATAAGTTTGCGAGAAGTCTGGTATGATTTTCTCATTTCCATAGTGATGGTAGATACCATTTGAAAACCATACTCTTTTCAGGTATGTGACGAATGAATTAAAGTCGTCGCATTCACGATCACCTTTATAATATAAATATACAGCCTCAAGAGTCTTTCGAATCCTGAGGTTGTATTTTCCGAATTGATCAAAGGTAATGTCTCTACCGTAAAGGGTAGCTTGCGATAGACAATAAATAAATTTTTTCTGCCTCAGACTCAATTGTTCAAAACCATTCAGGCGATATCTAAGCATCTGAATATCTACAAAACACTCGTCGTTATACTGAAAAGAGTCTGACGGCTTCATATTGTATTACTGTTTGGATTTACGTGTACGTTTTTTCTCCAAGGGCAATTCTGTCTTGGATGGATGCTGCATCAACTGCTGCATCTTATACTGACGTGGAGTCATACCGGTGATCTTATAGAAAGATGCATAGAATGACTGGCGGTTAGCGAAGCCAACCATGTCACTGATGTCCTCCATATTCAGATCCAGGTAACGGCGGTCAACCAAGAGCGCCATTGCCTCCTCAATACGGAACTTATTGACAAACGAGGTATAGTTACAGTGGAATCGCACATTCACGATAGCTGATATATACCGGGTGTTCGTTCCTAAATCTTCCGCCAAACGCTTGGCAGAGTAATTCTTATCCTTGTATTTCTTTTGAATTAGAATAACATCAAGGATCTTCTCCTTCAATTCGTCCATCAGCTTGGGGCTGACCAGACTACGATACGCAGCTTCCTTTTCCTTTTTTTCGGTTATGTTATACTTCGTCATGGCTTAAATATTGGTGTGTCCAGAATTATATTGCAAATATAATACATTTTTTTTAATTGTAGACATTTTATATAGACTTTTTTACAAAAATATTAAAAATAACGGAAAATGCAAGGTTAAAACGCACCAAAACGTCTATACTTATATTAATTTTGTCTATATTATCTCGTTATTCATAACGTTTTTTTATCACTTGTTATAAATATGCAATATTTAAGAAAATATAACATAAATAATCATGTTAATAACATATAAATAATTAATAAGGTGTAATTATAAGTCACTGGAAGCTCAGATCATAAAAAAATAGTTGGAAAAATTTGGTAGAGTAAAGAAAAAGAAGTAACTTTGCAGCCAAATTTGTCCGAAAGGATTATTAGAGATTAAATTATTTAGTCCGTGGAGGCTCGAATAAGTGACGGCACGAAGCCTGTCCGCCTTACGGAGGAACCGTTATAAAATATAAAATGTACGCAATTGTAGAAATCAACGGTCAGCAGTTTAAGGTTGAGCAGGGACAGAAATTGTTCATCAATCACCTCAGAGACGCTGAAGAAGGTCAGAACGTAGAGTTCGACAAAGTGCTCCTTGTTGACAATGAGGGAGCCGTAACGGTAGGCGCACCCACCGTAGAAGGTGCAAAAGTAGTGTGTGAAGTAATTAATCCGCTTGTTAAAGGTGACAAGGTGATTGTTTTCAAGATGAAGCGCCGCAAGGACTATCGCAAGAAGAACGGTCATCGCCAGCAGTACACACAAGTAGAGATCAAATCA
>CADBSW010000004.1 GCA_902797505.1 uncultured Prevotellaceae bacterium
CGTGATGACCTGCTGTTGGAGGAGATCACCCTGCTCAACCAAGTGGGAAAATATCAAGAGGCAATGACAAAGTTGGACAGTCATCAATTCCATCCCTGGGAAGGTGGTGAGGGTAAGGTGCCCGCACAATATCAGATTTGTAGGGTGGAACTGGCAAAACAAGCTATTGCTGACAAGGCATACGACAAAGCGATCGAACTTCTGGAAGAATGTCTTGAATATCCCCACCATTTAGGTGAAGGAAAGCTATATGGTGCCCAAGAAAACGACTTCTATTATCTGCTCGGCTGCTGTCATGAGGCACTGGGTGAGAGTGACAAGGCGCGCCATTGTTGGGAGCTGGCTACACGAGGTCCTCAAGAACCTGCTGCCGCCATGTATTACAACGATGCAAAGCCTGATAAAATCTTCTATCAAGGACTGGCTTTGATAAAGTTAGGACGTAACGACCAAGCGAACGGTCGTTTCTATAAACTCATCAACTTTGGCAAACAGCATATCTTTGAGAAACAGGTAATGGACTATTTCGCAGTATCGCTACCCGACTTACTTATATGGGAAGACTCACTCGATCGTAAGAACGAGATTCACTGTAAGTATATGCTGGCTTTAGGCTACTACGGACTGGGGGAGACCGAGAAAGGTAAGCACTATCTCTCTGAGTTACTTCAGGCTGACATCAACCATCAGGGCATTATGCAACTACAGTCATTAATAGATTTGAACCATTTATCCAAATAACTATCTACAATAACAATCATGAAAAAAGTAATCTGTCTGTTTTCATTGTTTATGGCAGCATCACTCTCTGTATTCTCACAGAATCCGGAAGTTAGATGGGACAAGCAGAGTCTGATCATCAGCGGCCGACGTGTCATGCCAGTGATGGGCGAGATACACTACTCACGCATCCCCGCAGCAGAGTGGAAAGAGGAAGTGAGGAAAATGAAAGACGGCGGCGTAACCATCATTGCCACCTATGTATTCTGGAACCATATAGAGGAACAAGAAGGCATCTTCAACTGGAGCGGTCAGCGCGACCTTCGCCATTTTCTTGAGATATGTAAAGAAGAGGGACTTCCGGTCATCCTACGTGTCGGGCCGTTCTGTCATGGGGAAGTACGTAACGGTGGCATACCCGACTGGGCTTTTACGAAAGGTTGTAAGATGCGTTCAGAGGATCCTTTGTTTCTGTCGCTTGTTGACCGTCTCTATCGACAGATCTACTCACAGATACAAGGTTTGCAATGGAAAGACGGAGGTCCACTAATGGCCTGTCAGTTTGATAACGAATACCGTGGTCATGGCTCTTATCTTGTAGCCCTGAAGGGGATTGCCACCAAGATTGGTTTCGACCTACCTTTCTACACACGTACAGGATGGCCCGAGTTAGCCTCTCCCGTTCCATTCGGTGAGATGCTACCACTATACGGCGACTATGCCGACGGATTCTGGGAGCGCTCCATAGAAGAGACTGCCGGTAACTATTACAAGGCGTTCAACTTCAGAGCTTTCCGTTCATCAACGGCCATCGCCACCGAACAACTGGGCAAGCAAAAGGAAAAACTCAACAAAGGTGACGAGCAGTACCCCTATTTTACCTGCGAGTTAGGAGGTGGCATGATGGTAGCCTACCATCGTAGACCCTACCTCTATCCAGAAGATGCCTATTCGATGGCTTTAGTGAAATTAGGCAGTGGCAGCAACCTGCTGGGCTATTATATGTATCACGGGGGAACAAACCCGGAGGGAGCCACTTGGCTGAACGAGATGCAGCGTACCACAGCCACCAACTACAACGACATGCCGGTGAAGAACTACGATTTCCAAGCTCCCTTAGGAGAGTTCGGACAAACAAACCCTCATTACTATACCCTCCGGAAACTGCATTTGTTCATGGAAGATTATGGCGAGGTATTGGCTCCCATGGAGGCTTCCTTCCCCTGCCGGCAAGATTTACCAAAGGGTGATGACAGCGTCTTGCGGTGGGCGTACCGCTCACAGGGCGACAGCGGTTTCATCTTCATCAACAACTACGAACGGCTGCAGAATCTCTCCTCAAAGAAAAATGTACGGTTGAAGGTTTGCGGTATCCAATTGCCTAAACTGACAATTCCTGCCGGCACCATGTGTATCCTGCCAGTCAATATCGATGGTATCCGGTACGCTACCGCACAGATCATCGCCAAGCGCAATGGAAACATCTACATGGAACAACTCAAGGGGATTCCCACCACCATCTCGTTCAAAAACGGTAAAGTGCTACGGAATATAAAGGCAAAAGGTCCGAAAACACCAGTGTATGAACATATTTACCTGTTGACATCTGAGGAAGCTGCCCATCTTTTCCTACAGGAAGAGGCGCAGAAAGAAAGTACCCTTACCGTGAAAAGCAAGAAAACGAAAGAGGCCGGCAAGCTGCGCACGATCACCATTGGAGTCAACAAGGTTGCCGAGGAGCCTACAGATGAGGATTATGAGCAAGCAGCTATCTACAAGTTGTCAGTGAGCGGGGAAATGGTGAACGGCAGTCGTGACCTCATGTCGATAGACTATCAGGGTGACTGTGCCCGACTGTATGTCAATGGTAAGCTCGTGGCCGATCATTTTAACAACGGTCGTCCGTTCCTCTTCGGACTATGGCGACTCCCCGAAGGAGTGAAGGAATTGGAGTTGCGCATTCTTCCCATGCAATCAAACATCCCTGTTTATCTACCTAAAGAGGCAGACAAAACACCGGGTGAGCGCATCAAGCAGATTCAGGTTAGAAACATCATCAGATAGATATGAAAAGACATTTATTGCTTTTAGTCATCATGATAGGCACCGTTCTTTCAGCGACTGCCCAGCAAGTCATCGACTTGTCGGGAACTTGGAAACTTGCCCTCGGTGACAAACAGCCTTATAACGACAATGTTACGCTGCCAGGTTCTCTGTTGACAAACGGGAAGGGTGACGAGGTGACCAGCCATACAGTGTGGACAGGTTCTACCTACGACTCCTCCTACTATTTCAATCCCTACATGGAGAAATACCGGGTGGAAGGAAATATCAAATATCCC
>CADBSW010000005.1 GCA_902797505.1 uncultured Prevotellaceae bacterium
TATCTTGGCGGTTCAATGCCACGAAGAGCAGATATAAGGGTAGCCACGCCGGACAAAGCGAGCGCAACCGACTATAATCACTCTCGTATCGATAGGCAGCCGTCGTCCTCGCGCCGACGCTGCCCCATTTAAACACATTTAACGCCCGACGGTGCAAGATTTCCGACTCTCAGCGTTTCGTTAGTAGAATAATAACATTAAAATATATCGACAAAGACAACAACGAAGATTTGGAGAAACATTCTTGGTCTTTGGCCGAACCACCTCAGTATGCCATAGCCAAAGGTGGCGAATATCTGGTAGATGCCGACGGTCGGCAAACATCTTCATGTAGTGCTTGATGGCGTATGACACGTTGTCCCAGAAGATGTCTAATTCCACAAAATGCATCGGAAATCAGAGAAAAACCTTGAAATTATGAAGGGAAAAAAATTGCCTTCATAATTGTAATATATTGATTGACAGATCATTACCACAAAAAAATGAAGGCAAAACTGTTTTTTGATAATCTCAATAGGAGAATGCTTTCTTGAGCTTAAAGGGTATCATTTGTCTGTTGTCCTTGTTGTATAAAAAGTGGGTGTGCCCATCCTTGAACACACCCACCCGATCGATGAAGTACTAACAAATACTATATCTCACTAACTGCTATATCGCTGACGGTGATACTGCCGCCGTAATTATTGATGCTCCAACAGTTCTTCTGGATGCCGTAGATACGGTTGGTGTAAGCACATACATCATTGATGTACATCACCATCACAGAATTGTCGGTGTAGATATCTATATGATAGACATTATCGGCAGGGCGCTGGAAGTTGTAACCGTCGATACCGGCAATGAATCCGGCACCGGCAGAACCCTCCTGCTCGAAGTTTACCTTGCGCGTGTTCTCACCCTCGGGATTAACCACCATGGTGTAATACTTCTCAGAATCGGTGCCACGAACGAGTGAGATACCGAAGCGATCCCAGTTGTTGGAGGTCTTTACGGTGAGGGAGATATGGTTGCTGGTACCTAAGCGACCGAAGAGAGCATAGGCATCATTACCCGAGAGGGCAATAGTCGTGCCACTGACATTGGCGCCATTAGAGGTCTTTACCTGTACATCCTTCTGACGGCCGTACTTGGCAGCCATCGCGGGCACCTCACCCAGTGTCAGGGTTCCATCCTGATGCTGGATCAGTTTGTGGCATACCAAGGCTCCCGACCATGCCGGTTCGCTGTCGGCTCCTACATTCACATTACGATCGTGGATGGTAGTGCCGATACGGTATGGGCACCATCCCCATACCAGACGCTCACTGCCATTAGAGGCCGACTTGGCGGCATAGAAGGCACGACTGTCGAGCACACCCTCATGACCATCCTTCGGCCAGTTGGCACCCGGATCATTGAAGCAGGCCTTCAGCCCCTCGAAGGTAGTGGCCATCATATATTTCACCTTACGGCTCCAGGCTGCGCGATAACCCTCGCTGTAGAGGATATACCAGTAGTTACCCATCTTAAAGATATCCGGGCACTCGCACATACGATTCCATACCATATTGAATGAGCCCACATGCTGCCAGTTCTTCAGATCAGAGGATTTAAACTCAGCAAACTTGAGATTAGAGGAGATCACCATGTGCCACAGGCCATCATCGGCCTTGAACACCTGCGGGTCACGGAAGTCACTGGCAGAATATCCATAGTCGGTACCCTTCAGACTCCACAGGTTATCCTTCGTCCATGTCTTGAAGTCGGGAGATGTAGCGCGCATCACCACCTCACGGTTGGGGAGCAGCACGTTATAGCCGGTGTAATACACATAGTAGAGGTTATCGGCCTCATTATACACGGCGCACCCTGTGCCGAGAGAGGCATCCTGCTGAGCAGTGGAAGTACCGGTGGGGATGATCTCTCCTAATGACTCATAGTTGGCGCCATCCTTGGTAGAGACAGCCCAGAAGGGGTGATAGCAGGCACCATTGTTATCGTATTCTTGCAGGTAGAGCACCTTGTAGTCGCCCGCCTTCTGATCATAGAACGGCATAGGGTCGCCACAACGGCCGATAGCCGGTGTGTAATAAGTCTGGAAACCGGCATCGTCGGTACTGCTGAAGAACGTTGTCGTGCTATCCCAGTCGCGGGGCTCATCGCCGTAGTTCTCATCACTGCAGGCAGTCAGGCCAGCGGCTATGCCGCTGCCTAACAGTCCTACAAACAATATATTAATCATCTTTTTCATATGGCGTTATTTCATTAGGTAATTGAAAGCGTTTTTAGTCATGATGGAAATATTCTTATGGAAGTTCTCCACATAGCCGGCCTCGAAGGTATACGAATACCAGTCGTAGCAGCCGGAGCCGATACAGATGATGCCTCCCTTACCGTCGTGTGGCAGGTATTCCCAAGCCACGACAGCACCGTCGCCACCTACACCGAGGATACGTCCACCGGTACGTGCCTCCCAGGCTGCATGGTTATCGTAGCCGCCCCAGTCGGTACCGATATGGTATTGTGAAGTAGAGTTGGTGATATGGTAGCCCGCATCAGTGCAATACACCTCCTGTGGGTTATCACCTGCGATAAGACCCTGGTAGAGCGGGTGATCATTCTGACCATCGTAGATGCGGAATGTCCACGGACCGCCACAGAGCTCGGCAGATGCCTCATCCTGACCCCAACAGTTGTTTGGTGTGGTCCACTCATCATCACCGGTAACACCGATGAACGATGGCAGATTGACGGCATAGCGTGTCAGCAGCATCGATCCGCCATTCTCGTAGAACTGGCGCAGCTCGTTCTTCGTATCCAGGGCATCGGTAGCCTTGGCAACGAAGACGTCATGACCGTCGACACCACCATCTACATGCCAGTGCCACCAGATAACCTTACACTCAGAGAGATCGATCGTGCCAGAGCGGAGATCAGCGAACGAAGCATAGAGTGAACCGCTGACATTACTCATCATCCACTGGCAGGCTTCCTTAGCCTCAGGATCGAGATCGTTCATTGTAGCTGCCGATCCCACAAAGAGTGCCTTGGGCTTATCGATAGCTATCACCGTTACGGTATAGGTACTCTCGGCAGAGTTGTTGGTTACCTTATAGGTGACAGGTGAAGAGAAGTCTTGTGCCACGCCCGATGCCGGTGTGATGGTAGCATTCTGACTATAGGTGATGGTAGGCACCAGACTGGTGATACCCACAGCCGCCGGTACATATACGGTGATGGTCTTGGCCTCCTGGTCGATGGTGCCGGTATAGATATCGTTGAGCACGAAATGGGTGATACGTGCCTCATCATGCAGTACGGAGATGGTCCAGTCGAGGTAGGTATCGCCATTGGTTACATGCAGCACCTTGGCGGCTTCCATATTCAGCTTCTCACCCTGACGGACGTTACACTCTGCACCATCAGAGATATTGAGGGCGGTGACGGTCATCGCGGATGTCTCGTAAACCTCCGGCAGTCGCACCTGTATCGTGCGTGATGCCAAGTCGATGATTCCTTCATAGTTATCCAGTGAGATAGCCTCTACCATGCAGTCACCCTCCAGGCGGAGATCGCTGACGTTATTGTCGTCGCAGGCCATGAAGCCGCAGACCAGGCATATCGCACAGATGATATTAAATATTCTTGTTTTCATATTATATTCTGTTATGTAGATTACCAATTACCGATATTCTGTGTATAATGACCGTTAGAGGCAGAGATCTGCTCGAAAGGAACAGGCAGGTACTCATCCTTGTTGGCGGTAAAGTGGGCTGCCGTATAGATAGCGCAGTTGTCGATCTCTTCGGCATAGTACTTATTCAGCACCTTGGCAGCATCGCCCCAACGTACGAGGTCGAAGAATCGCTCGCACTCCATACCCAACTCCAGACGGCGCTCCATCTTGACGATCTTGATGGCCTGCTCCTTCGTATAGGTACCACGATAGTTGGTGATATAGAGTTTCACGCCATAGAGACTCTGGTAGTTGGCGATCATCTGGGTGCTCATGGCGGCACGACTGCGTATCTGGTTCACCAGTTGGATGGCCTGGTCGGTCTGACCCAGTTGTGCATAGGCTTCAGCACGCTCGAGCAGCACATCGGCATAGCGGAACACGATGCGGTTCATCGGACTGGCCCAGTAAGAGCCCTTGATGAGGTATTCGCCGATCAGGGCAGGGTCTACATTCTGCTTCAGCGATACGTTATATCCGTACAGTCCATTGCTACGGCTCCAGATACTGGTCTCCTCCATCATGTAATTCTTATTGAACATATAAGGCAGTCCGGGGATACCCACAGTGAGGAACAGTCGCGGATCGCAGTTGTCGGTGGCACGGTTGTAGTCTTTCTCATTGAACGTATCGATCAATGGCAGTCCGTCGGCCCCTGTGCGATAGGCATTGACGAGGTTCTGCGACGGTTTGTAGAAGTCGCAACCACCATCGGTAGCACCGGGGATATTTGGCGGGATCAGTCCGTAGCTCCAGTTGAGGTTACCATAGGTAGAACCGTCGTTACGTGAATACTGGATAGCCCACAGACTCTCCTTACCGTTCTCATACTGCTCCTCAGGACGGAAGTTGTTATGGATATCATCCTCCAGTCCGTAGTTGCTATAGAGGACGGGGTTAGAATACTCGATCACCTTCTGCAGATCCTCTTGGTTGATGCTGGTCACCTGGTTGGTGTTGGCATCATCCTGACGGTATGCCTTGTAGAGATACACCTTTGTCAGGAAGGCGGCGGCAGAGGCTTTTGTAGGACGTCCCTTGTCGGCCTGCACCTCTGGCAGGGTGTTATACGCCTCCATCAGGTCGTCGATGATCAGTTGCCATCCCTCATCATTGGTATAGGTGGTGTTCGAGAGTTGGTTATACTCATCGTAGGTCAGGGCCTCGTTCACCACGAAGGGGATATGCTTATACAGTCGCTTGAGCAGGAAATGTCCGTAGGCACGGAGGAACTTCATCTCAGCCAGACGCTGCTGCTTCATGGCATAGTCGCTCTCATTGAGCAGGGCGATGGCAGAGTTCACACGAGAGATACTATTGTACAGACGTACCCACATATCATTGATATTCCAGTTGGTGGTGAGCACGCCCTGCTGTACCTCCAGCTGGTGGAACACATCACCGTCGCTGGTTCCGCTACCTCCTTTATACGCGTCGTCAGAACGTACGTCGAAATTCCACATAGAGAAAGAGGAGTTGATATCCTCAGCCGTGGTGAAGACGGCATAGGCAGACACCACCATTGCCTCTGCATTCTCAGGCGATTTCACCTGTTCGTCGCTCAGCGTACCCTGTGGCACATGCTCATCCAGGAAGCTGTCGCAAGAAGATATTCCAATAACCAATAAACAACAACCAATAACCGTCATTCTATTGGCAATATCCTTAATCATAGATCTTTTCATAATTCTAAATATGTTTATTGTTTATGGTTAGAAAGAAACGTTTATACCGAAAGTGATATTCACAGGGATCGGGTAACCGAAGTTGGCATTCTCAGGATCCACGCCAGAGAACTTACTACTCTTGATGGTGATCAGGTTCTGTGCGGAGAGATACATACGCAGGCGCTCCATAAAGAGTTTCTCGGTGATGCTCTTGGGGAAATTGAATCCCAACTGGATGGTGCGCAGCTTAGCGTATGAGCCGTTCTCCACGAAATAGCTGCTTACACGCTTCTCGTTGTTGTTATCCATGGTGCTGATTGCCGGGATATTACTGTCCATGTTGGTACGGCTCCAGGCATCGAGCAGGCGCTGACCTTTATTCAGGTTAGAGATATTCAGACCGCTCCACAGATCCGTCTCCTTCTTCAGGTCGCTGATCACGTCGACACCCTGCACGCCCTGCCAGAACATGGTCAGGTCGAGGTTCTTATACTGCAGGTAGATGTTCAGGCCCCAGGTGAAGTCGGGCACCGGAGAATAGATCCACTGCTGGTCTTTCTCGTTGATGACACCGTCGTTGTTGAGATCCTTCCAACGGATACGTCCCAGTCCGGCACCGTTCTGTGCGGCATGGATATCAATCTCTTCCTGACTCTTGAAGATACCGTCGTATACATAGCCTACCTGTGAACCCATGGCATGACCGACGACACTCTCCACGCCGTTACCACCAAACTGTCCGTTGGCAGCTATCGTCTCGGGGATCTTGGTTACCTCATTGCGATAGGTACCGATATTTCCGGAGAAGTCGTACTGGAAGGCACCCACATGACCACGGTAACCGATATTCAGCTCGATACCCTTATTCTCCATCTCACCGGCATTGATCCACTGACTGGCACCCTCTCCCATCACACCGATACCCGGCATGTTGACGAGGATGTCGGTGGTCTTCTTGAAGTACCACTCAAACGATCCGTAGAGGGCGTTACGGAAGAATCCGAAGTCAAGACCGAGGTTTGTCTGGGTAGTCGTCTCCCACTTCAGGTCATCGTTACCCAACTGGTTACGCTTGAATCCACTCGGCAGGGTATGACCGCCATTCGTTCCCTCGATATCATAACTCGTACCGTAGCTCTGACCGCCGAAGCCGGCCTCGCCGTAATTACTCTCATAGATGGTGTAACGGGCGATGTTGCTGATCTCCTGGTTACCTGTCTGTCCCCATGAGGCGCGCAACTTCAGGTTATCCATCCACGACACATCCTTCAGGAATTTCTCCTGGTTGATGCGCCAACCCAGACTGACAGAGGGGAAGATACCATAGCGGTTGTTCTTACCGAAGCGGCTGGAACCGTCACGACGGATCGTCAGACTACCCATATACTTGTCATCATAGGTGTAGTTCACCTTTCCGAAGAACGACACCAGGGTGTATCCCTCTCCTGCGCCATAGGCTTCGGCCTCACCGACACCGGCATTGGGCCACATATAGTCGGGGTTCAAGACAGCAAAGTCAAACTGTTTGCCGCTGAACCACTTGTCATCCTCACGGTTGATCTCCGTACCGATCATGGCATCGCCACGATGCTTGCCCACCTCGAGGTTATAGGTAGCGATCAGGTTCCACATCCACTTGGTCCAGTGCTCCTGCTTTCCCTCCACGGCATTGGTAGAGTTGGCCACCGTACCCTCTGTAACGGGATAGGTGAAGATACGCTGCTCTTTCTGGGCATAGTCAAGACCGAAGGTAGTCTTGATATTAAAATTCTTGATTGGGTTGATGTTCACATAGACATCTCCGAAGGTACGCCAATAGGTATAGCGGTTGTCGCTGTTACGATCCAGTCGTGCTACAGGATTCTCACGGTCGGGATAGCCACCCACCGGACCGGCATATTCGCCATTGGTAGTATAGACAGGGAGAGAGGGGTTGAACTGCAGCACATTCTCTAAGAATCCGCCGGGTGCCTGCACCTCACTGGTACGGTTCAACGTGAAGTTCTCACCGATGGTGATGACGTTCAGGTCGCCGATCTTCAACAGCTTATAGTCGGAGTTCATACGAGCTGAGAAGCGGTTGAAGTCCGACTGCTTGATAATACCTTTATTATTATAATAGCCTAAGGAGAAGTACGACATGCCGCGCTCCGAACCATTGCTCAGCGACACGTTATACTGCTGTACCAGTCCGTTACGGGTAGTCTGGTCAAACCAGTCGGTATCAGCAGCGGGTGTGGTGCCTGCGGCATCCAGGTATTTGCTCATCGTCAGATGGTTAAGCACCGGCACGCCCTGGGCATCATACGACCAGTCGTATCGGTATCCCAGACCGTTCATATTAGGATCCAGACCGTCGTTGACATATCCCTGCCACATGATCTGTCCGAACTGCTTGGCGTTGAGCACCTTCATCTTATGCGCATACGTCTGTACAGCCACAGAACCGTCGAAGTCCACGTGTATCTTACCTTCCTTACCTCTCTTGGTGGTGATGATGATCACACCGTTGGCAGCACGGCTACCGTAGATAGAGGCAGAGGCAGCATCCTTCAGCACCTGGATACTCTCGATATCATTACCGTTAAGCTCGTGCATGCCCGCCTTGGTAGGCACACCATCTATAATATAAAGAGGATCGTTGTTGTTCAGGGTACCGATACCACGGATACGTACGGTAGCGGCTCCTGAGGGAGAACCGTCGGCCGAGATGTTCATGCCGGGCACACGTCCCTGCATAGCCTTGATGGGGTTGTTCTCATTCTGCTTGGCCAGGTCCGAGGGTGTCACCACCGACACGGCACCGGTCAGGTCGGCCTTACGCTGGGTGGTATATCCGGTCACCACCACTTCCTCGATTGTCAAGGCATCGTCTTTTAAGGTTACCTGCATACCATCGGCAGCGACCACCTCTTGTGTCAGCATACCGATGTAGGAAAAGACCAATGTCTTCCCTGCATCCACTTTCAATTTAAAGTTTCCGTCGAAGTCGGTCACTGTGCCGTTCGACGTTCCTTTCTCCATCACAGTGGCACCGATAATGGGTTCACCCGTCTGGTCAACCACGTTGCCACTGATCTCTGATTGTGCGTACAAGAACGTACTCACCAGCAGGAATCCGAAACTTAGTAACGCTTTTTTCAGCTGTTCCATTGTTGCAAATTTAAAGGGTTTGAATATGTTATAATAATAATTTTGCACAAAATTACAAACCTTTTATACAACAAATGTTTCAAAAATCGTTCGTTCGTTTTAAAAATGGTTACGTTGTAACATTTGATACCTTGATAGTCGAAAATGTTTATCTCAACCTCCCCAACCCCTCCTTACAGTAATGAGGGGCTTCAACCTCTCCCACGCCCTCTCCTCTCCAGGAGAGGGATGTAACCGCTCCTACTCGTCGCTCTTAACCGGGTAGGGATAAACCCTACCCCTCAATGTAAGTTCGGACCATCAAAGGTCCGACTTAATTGTTTTTCTCCTCCTGGGAGGAACCTTTGACCGAGTCCCTTTGACTATGCGAAGCAACAGCCAGTTATCGTTAACGTTAACGTTATCGTTTTAAGGAGGGGCTCTTATTGTTGCGATAGCGAGAGGGAAGGTAACAAATGCGACGATTGAAAAACGGTGCCTTCAGGCAGTGCGAGGACTGTTTGAGCGAAGCGA
>CADBSW010000006.1 GCA_902797505.1 uncultured Prevotellaceae bacterium
AGCGAACTCGAGGCAATTTTGAGTGTCTTGTCCCCCTCTGAGGCCGCGGTTACGCGCTAACACAGCGCGTTAACTTCTATTTGCGAGATGTTAATAGATTGTCAATCAGTATATTGCAATGTTTGATTATTCGCGAAAGCCGGTAAAATGGCAAGTGGGAAACTTTAGCAGTCATTAAGGTCTTACCCACTAATCGGTTAAACAGATGGAAGAAATCATTTTTCTTAATTTAAGCCTTTATGCGTGGATAACGATTATCACCGTATTGGCGATGTTTGCCGTTCTGTTGTTTACCAAGACACCTGCAGAGATGGCATTCTTAGGAGCCATCGCTATTCTTTTCGTAACAGGTACGTTGTCTGAGAAAGAAACATGTTCTGGTTTTAGTAATTCCTCCGTGGTAGTTATCGGAGCCCTCTTTATCATCGTGGGAGGACTGGTACATACGGGTGTCCTGCAATGGATCACGAAGCATCTCTTGGGAACGCCCGGCTCTTACCATAAAGCCATCGTCCGTCTGATGCTGCCGGTGGCTATCCTCAGTTCTTTCCTGAACAACACCACGGTGGTGGCTCTCTTTGTGAATGTGGTGAAGATGTGGGGTAAGAAGATGCATATCAACCCCTCTAAGTTGCTGATTCCACTGAGTTATGCCTCGGGTATGGGTGGTCTCTGTACGTTGATTGGTACACCGCCGAACATGATTATCTCTGGTATGTATGCCGAACAGACAGGTGTACAGATGAATATCCTCACCCCATTGATACCCGGTTTGTTCTGTCTCTGCGTCGGTATCCTTACAATGATCTTGTTGAGTAGGTTGTTGCCTGATCGTAAGTCGGCTGAGGAGAGCTTTGAGTCAACAGGTGATTATACGGTAGAGTTGCTGGTTCCCACGGAATGCGAACTCGTCGGTAAGACGGTGCATGAGGCACAACTGGATGAGGTGAAAGGTGGAAACCTGATAGAGATCGTGCGCTTTGACCATGAGATTATCACCCCGGTAGAGAAGGATGAGTTTATCTTTGGTGGTGACCGTCTGATCTATTCCGGTCAGATCAATGATATCCTGGAACTTAAGAATACTCATAAACTGGTGAATGCTGAGCATCATGTCTTCTCTGTCGATGAGATGGATAAGAAACGCAAGTTACGCACAGCCTATGTCTCTTTCGGCAGCAAGGCCATCGGACAGAAGTGGACGGAGACAGATTTCTCTGCGAAAGACAGCCTGACACTCGTTGCCGTCTCACGTCGTGGAGAACGAATCCAAGAGAGTCCGCGTGATATCGTGTTGCAGGCAGGTGACACCCTGTTGCTCGACTGTCCGGCTTCTTCGAAGTCATTAACCGACAGTGTGAAGCGTCATCTGCATTTCTTTGAATCGGATGAGATTCCCAATATCGGTAAGAAGACGCTCGTCTCTGCCTTGATCATGTTAGGAATGATCTTGCTTTCATCACTGAAGATCATGACCCTCTTGCAGTCGGCCTTCTTAGCAGCCCTGCTGATGGTGGCCACTCGCTGCTGTTCTCTTGAGCAGGCATGGAAGAGTATCAACTGGAATATCCTGATGGTGTTCGCAGGATCTGTCGTGCTGGGTACAGCCATAGAGAAGACGGGACTGGCGCAGATGATGGCTGCGGGCATCCTCAATATCTGTGGTGATAACCCCTTGGTGGTGATGACGGCTGTCTGTTTAGTTGCCACGGTTGTTACCGCCTTTATCAGTAATACAGCTACGGGAGCTATCTTCTTCCCGATCATCTATAATGCTGCCATAACGTTGGGCTGCAATCCGCTGCCCTTCTGTGTAGCATTGATGATTAGTGTGTCTTCCAGTTATGCCACACCGATTGGATCTCCCACCCATATGCTGGTATATGCGCCGGGTGCTTACCGCTTCTCTGATTTCTTAAAGGTGGGTTTGTTGATGAACGTCGTTATCCTTATCGCCACTATCTTTATCGTCACCATCGTCTTCCCCTTAAAATAATATAGTATGAAAATAGATATTCAAGATAGCAATACCCAGATAACAGTCTTCCTGAAAGGTCGCTTAGATACAAAAGCGTCTATGGAATGTGCTCCCACATTCTTAAAACTCGCTGAACAAGCCGACAAGAAGATTATACTTGATTGTGAACAATTGGATTATATCAGTAGTAGTGGATTGCGGCATTTCCTGATGCTTGCTAAAAAGACCCATACTGCCGGTGGACATCTCACCGTGACTCATCCCCAAGACGATATCAAAGAGGTCTTTAAGGTGACGGGGTTTTATAAACTGCTGGATATACAAGAGTAGGAAGGCATTCCTACTCTTGACAGATAGTCAATAGCTGTTCAAAGTCATCGATAATACTTTCGGCATTTACCGAAAGGAGTTCTTCTCGGGTACCGTTGCCATAGGTAACACCACAGGTGTGTGCCCCTGCCCGACTACCCATGAGTATGTCGTAGGTCATATCCCCCACCACGAGTGTTTCCTCCGGTGTGAACCCCAGTTCTCTGAGTGTCTTCAGAACGGCATCGGGCTGTGGCTTGGCATGCTCCACATCTTCTGCTCCAAGTACATAGTGGATATAAGGAGCGAGGTGCATCTCCTCCACGTAGGCATCCAACGACTCATGGCCACGACTGCTGGCGATGGTCAGGGTGATTCCTTTACTGTGTAATGCTGCGATAGTCTCCAATACCTTTGGGAACAGTTGTACACTCTTGATGGGGTCGCTGGCTGCGAAGATCTCTCTATAGAGTCGTTCGCACTCCTGTCCCTGTTCCTTATTGATAGGCAGTAGGGTAGTGAACGTCTCTCTTAGCGGCAGTCCTATCATAGCGGCACACTCCTCGTCAGTACGTTTGTCAAGGTGTAGTGTCGCTATCACTTTTTGCATTGTCCTTACGATGAGGCTTCGTGTGTCGGCCATCGTTCCGTCGAAATCCAGTATTACCAGCTTTATCATTCGTCGTTTCTTTATTTATAATTCAACACAGAGGTACAGAGTTTATATTCTTCACTCTTCACTCTTCACTCTTCACTCTTCACTTTCTATTCTTCACTCTTCACTCATACTTTCTCTGCAAAGATACGCATTTTCTTTGACATATCGTTTTTTTTCCGTAACTTCGCCAACTGAAACAATAGATTTCATGTTTTTCGTATGAACAGAACTTTTCAATACCGACTTTCAGCGGTGTCGCTCTTGATGCCTACATTGCTGATTCTCCTTACCGTCAGGGTATTGTGGACCCCACGAATATCTCATTTCTTGGTGGCCCTCTTTCTGGTCATCGTCATCGTGATGATGATGGAGCGACTGCTGCATACGGAGTATTCCTTCGAGAATCATCATCTGAAGATCATGCGCGGACGGTTCAGCCGACCTCTTACCATCCATGTGGGTGATATCACCAATGCGAAGGTTGTCACTCATCGTTTTCTGCCTGTGAGGTATATCCTCATCAAGTATGGACGGGGAAAGACCATCGGTGTGCAACCCGTTAACGAACAGGGTTTCCTTCAAGAGATAAAAAAGAGACAAAATGAAGAAGAATAATATATTGCTTATCCTATTCCTGCTGCAGTTCTCTGCGATCTGTGCGCAGGTGACCTCAGAGAAACAGCGTCCGGTGATATTCTCGGATGCTCCCTTGGTGAATGATACGATCGTTATTGATACGATAGCTGTTGACTCACTGTCGGCAGATAGTCTGTTGAATGACTCTGCATCCATCGATAGTCTGTTGCCTTGGCCCGAGAGACTGTGTTACCGGGTAGAGCGCCTGCTAAAGGATAAGATGTTTGAGACGACCACCGTGGGCTTGCAGATATACGATCTCACCGCCGATTCGGTGCTCTATCAATATAACGAGAAACAGTGCATGCGCCCTGCTTCTACCATGAAGATGATCAATGCCGTGACGACCCTCGATAAACTGGGTGGCTCCTACCTCTTCAATACCCAACTGCGGTATACCGGTGAGATCGACAGTTGTGTGCTCCGTGGTAACCTCTACTGCGTGGGAGGCATGGATCCTCGTTTTGCCAAGGACGACATGCGTGCCTTTGTGGAGAGCATCAAGAAGTTGGGCATCGACACCATCCGTGGAAATATCTATGCCGATGTGTCTTTCAAGGATAGTGATCTTCTGGGTGAGGGCTGGTGCTGGGATGATAAGAACCCACAGCTTACCCCCCTGCTCTATAGTGGCAAGAACACTTTCCTGAGTCATCTCTGTCAGGAGTTGCAGCGTGATAATATCATCTTGATAGGAGATACCCTTTACGGAGAGCGCCCTAAGCAGTCGCACGAGATATGCACCCGCACCCATACGATGGATCAGATCCTCATGCGGATGATGAAAAAGAGTGATAACCTCTATGCTGAGTGCATGTTCTATCAGTTGGCTGCCAGCATGGGCGATAAGAAAGCCAGTGCGAAAAGTGGTAGGAGAGAGGTCAACCGACTGATCACCAAACTCGGTTTCCGTCCTTCCGACTACTATATTGCGGATGGTAGCGGACTGTCACTCTATAATTACGTATCCCCCGAGTTAGAGGTAGCCTTCTTGAAGTATGCCTACCGAAACCTGAATATATTCAACCACCTCTATCCCTCGATGCCCATTGCCGGTGTCGACGGCACCTTAGAGAACCGGATGAAGAGAGGTTTTGCCCATAACAACGTGAAGGCTAAGACGGGCACGGTGACGGGCGTGAGTGCCTTGGCAGGTTACTGCACGGCAGCCAACGGTCATCAGTTGTGCTTCTCCATCATCAACATGGGTATCCGAAAGGCTGCCATCGGCCGTAATTTCCAAGACCGACTTTGCGAGGCGATGTGCCGTCCCTGAGATAATTTTTAATTTTTAATTATCAATTATCAATTTTCTATGTCCCCCTTCCCCCATCTCCTCCTGCAATGGTATGCTGCCAACGGCCGTTCACTGCCGTGGCGTGATACCAGCGACCCCTATGCGATATGGTTGTCGGAGGTGATCCTCCAGCAGACACGCATAGAACAAGGAAGACCTTACTGGGAGCGGTTCATGAAGAGGTGGCCCTCCGTTAACGACTTAGCCGCTGCCTCTGAAGATGAGGTGCTGCGAGAGTGGCAAGGACTGGGATACTATAGTCGTGCGCGAAATCTCCATGCCGCCGCTAAACAGATTGTCGGGCAGGGTTCTTTCCCGCACACCCTCGAAGGCATCAAAACGTTGAAGGGTGTGGGCGACTATACCGCTGCCGCCATTGCCAGCTTCGCCTTCGATATCTCAGCGGCCGTTGTCGATGGCAATGTCTATCGGGTGTTATCCCGTTATTTCGATATAGATACCCCCATCAACACCACTGAGGGAAAGCATGTGTTCGCAGAATTGGCATCATCGCTGCTCCCCGAGAAAGAGACAGCTGCCTACAATCAGGCTATCATGGACTTCGGGGCATTGCAGTGCACGCCATCGTCACCTCAGTGTGACATTTGTCCACTGATGGAAACCTGCATGGCTCTGCGTAATGGCTCAGTCGAACGATTACCAGTAAAACTGAAGACCCTGAAGATTAAGGAGCGCCATCTCACCTATTTATATATACGAGCTAACGGACAAGTCGCAATTCATCGTCGAGGGGCCGGTGATATCTGGCAAGGTCTGTGGGAGCCGGTCTTGATAAAGGATGATGACCGTTGGTGCATTGATGCCGCCCTTGCCAATCGTCTCCTTCGTGAGAGCACCCTTGTCAGACAGGGTGTCCGCCATGTCCTTACCCACCGTGTGCTGCTCACCGATTTCTACCGCTTGGATACAGAGGTGCAACCACCGTTGCCCGCAGACTATCAATGGGTGCCTGAATCAAAGCTCGACGACTATGCCAAGCCTCGACTGATAGAATTGCTTTTCTCGGATCAAAGCGGGACGGAGCTGAAATGATACGGGGCTTTCGGAATAAAAACTACCCACATTGGCTTTGTCCATAGTGATAACGGAAGGGAGTCCGGAGCCTCCGGACTCCCAGTCCAAGTACTCCGGACTCCCAGTCCGAGGTATCCGGACTGTCATCCGTTACCATCAGGAGATTGCGGATTAAGGCCGCAATGAGATTTTTCTCAACCACTCCAACCCCTCCTTACAACGATAACGTTAACGATAACGATAACTAGTTGCTGCGCAACACTACCCTGCTTTAGAGCCGTCCCTATCAAGGGGCTCAAAACCTACTCGTCGCTCTTACATTATGGGCTTCACCCATGAAAATCGGCTGCGCCTCAGCAATAAGCAAGCTTGCTGCATTCGGCTTGTACGATTTTTTTGGTATGCTCGCCCCATCAAAGGGGTGGCATGATTGTTAAAACGTTGCGATAGCGGGAGATGTAGCAAAGAAATACAACGACTAAGCACGGCACCTTTAGGTGGTGCGAGGACCTGTTTGAGCGTAGCGAGTCCCGTAGCACAGTGCTTAGAGTTGACATTTCTTCTACATCGGAGCGTGCAACGAGCTCTCTTTTTGGTTCTTTTTACTCTCCCGGCGGAGAGAAAAAGAACGTAAGGTCGAGAAAATTACAGAATAAATATTCTGAAATAGAGTATTAATTTGTATCTTTGCAATATGATTATTTCTTAGAACTACAGAATTTAAAAATACAAGATATGAATCGAACCATTCTTTTATCCGTCATTGCCGTTATCCTTCTGGTGATCTTCGTGTTGTTTGGAGGCACAGGTGATGGTGCCCTCATCTTTCTGGTCTTGCTTCTTCTTGTGTTTCTTTCTAAGTTCTTCTTCAAGAAAGAGCATGGTAAAATCGAGGAGAACGCCCCCTCATACCAGTCTTTAGCCGCTGTTATACAGCAGTATGGAGAACCCGATGACACCATCGTATTAGATGCCTCACGTGCCAACGAACTGTCATCGTTGATTCTCTTTTACCATGAGAAGGATCTTGCCGTGATCGATGGTCATGAGGTGAAGATCAGTGAGTTAACCGGTGTTGCCCCCAAGAACCTTGCCTCTCCCTATACTGTTGACGAGTGGGCTGTCGTCATCAATACCAAGAACCGTCAGTACTCCACTTTCCGTCTGCGTGTGGGTTATGATGGCGGACTGGCCTCAGAGATCGCCAACAGGATCTATGAGAATATGAAGAGGGGGTAAGGTATCGGAGAAGTAATATTGGTTAATCACTAATAATGTCTTTCGTAACAACATCATCAAAATGTTGATACGCCCAGTCAATCAGTGATGTGATGGAGGGCATTAGTGATTTGCCGGTTTCTGTGAGAGAGTATTCAACCTTGGGGGGTACCTGTGGATAGACCTCCCTGTGAACCAGATTGTATTGCTCCAGATTCTTCAATGTCTGTGATAGCATTTTCTGCGAACAATCCGTCATCATCCTGTTCATCTCATTAAAACGAAGAACACCTGTCTCACTCTTGTTCAACAAGAAGAGGACTAAGAGTGACCATTTATCACCGAAACGACTTAAAACCTGTCGGATAGGACATGAGAGATACTCTGCTTTTATGTCTGCCATGATTGATATCTTTTTAGTAACGACTGCAAAGGTAACAAATAGTTACTGAATTACAAATAGTATAGTATGGTCGATATGGGTAGTTTTGTTAAAGTGTATTAAAGTAGGATAGCAGAACTCCCTGAAACTCAGCAAATCTAACTTTTTGGTAACTATCTCACAAAAAAGTGCCTTCTTGCAAAACTGGATTTATAGACGTACCTTTGCATTGTCAAATAAAAAAAGTATTAACAATAAAAATAAAACATCATGAAACAGATTGAAACAATTAAGTGTGGTAAGAACTACAGTGCAGTGAGCGTGGGTAAGATGGATGAGATTATTGAGCACGTATTGCCAATGGGTCCGGATGTAACGATTCAAGGTAAGGTGTTTGTTGGTCAGGCTGTGGGTGCCACAGGTAGTGAACTGAGTTTCCAGACACTCGTTCCCGGACAGGATAGCGGTTTCCTTCATACACACAAGACTCACGAGGAGCTTTACATTATTCTGAAGGGTGAGGGTCAGTATCAGGTGGATGGCGAGATCTTCCCTGTCAGCGAGGGCACCATCATCCGTGTGGCTCCCGATGGAAAGCGCGCACTGAAGAATACAGGCAGTGAGAACCTGACGATGCTCTGCATACAGTATAAGGCTAATGCCTTTACCGAGGCAGACAGTCCTATGACGGATGGCAATATCCTTCAGGAAGCACTGAAATGGTAATAGCGACGATGGAAAGTGCTTTGCAATTTCTGCGTGAGCATAGGGATGTTGCCTTGGCCACAAGCGAAGACAACATCCCTAAGTTGCGAATCTTCCAGATCATGAAGCAGGAGGGCAACGTGCTCTACTTCGCAACCTCGGAGAAGAAGGCTGTCTGGCATGAGTTGCGCAAGAACCCTAATGTGGAATTGATTGCTTATGAAGGTAATATCTCCGTGCGCTGTTCAGGTATGGTAAACTTCAATGTGGAGGAAGATCAGAAACGTTGGATTTATGATCATAATGCTGTCCTCTCGCGTCTCTATCCAAGCTATGACCGGATGGTATATTTCTGTCTGCCTATTGCCGAGATGGATTATTATGACCTGACACCCACGCCACCCGTATTCAAACATTTCGACCTGATGGTTGGCGAGGTAAGCAATGGTTTTGTGGGTGAAAAGGCAGCCTGGATACAAGATGTCTGATTTGCTCTGAATGAACGATCAGGGTCAAATCTCAGTGATCGCCAACAGGATCTATGAGAATATAGTTTAGGGTTTAGCGTAAGGAGTATATAATAGTTTAGGGTTTAAGGCAAGATCTTTTATTATATAAGACCTTATCCCTAAACCCTAAACTCTAAACTCTAAACCAGTATTACTCAGCAGCCTTGAAGTTGTCGAGATCCTCTACTTGGAAGTTCTTGATGTAAGCAGACTTGCCGCAGACATCCTCCTCGGTCATGCGCACATATACCTGTGCACTCTTGGCGAACAGCTCAGGAGCCTTGGCAGCATCACGGATGATGAGCAATGACATTACCAACTCGGCAGTCATGTCATACAGACGGCGGGCCAGGAAGTCGAAGGCAGCCTGATTTCCCAGTGACTTGGCATAGTTCAATGCGTCCTCATAAACAGGAATCAACTTCTCTACACGTGCTTTCAGTGCAGCATCTGCATTCTCGGGCAGTGCCTCGAACATGTTCTTGATGTTCTGCAGCATGGTGCCGTTGGAGATATAACGGATGGCAGCAACAACCTGCAACTGGGTGGTTCCCTCATAGATAGAGAAGATGCGGGCATCACGGAACAGACGCTGACTCTTGTATTCCATGATAAAACCTGAACCACCATGGATGCTGATGGCATCGTATGCATTCTGGTTGGCATATTCTGAGTTCATACCCTTGGCAAGTGGGGTGAAGGCATCAGCCAAACGCTGATACTTCTTCAGTTCCTGCTTCTCCTCGGGAGTGAGCTTACGGTCGCGCTCGATATCCTCCAGACACTTATATACATCTACATAGCAGGCTGTCTCATAAAGCAGAGAACGACCAGCATCGAGCTTTGCCTTCATGCGACTGAGCATATCATAGACAGCGGGGAAGTTGATGATCTTCTCACCGAACTGTGCACGCTCCTTAGCGTAGGCAAGAC
>CADBSW010000007.1 GCA_902797505.1 uncultured Prevotellaceae bacterium
AGCATAGACCATTCCAAGGCAAGACGTGACCAAAAAACGGGTGAATGGATTAGAGATGAACATGGCAACAAAGTATTATTTCCTGTGCCTCATACGCAGCTGAGTAAGAGCAAGTGGATGGCCATGTTGCACAAGGATGCCAACAGTGGAATCCTGCATCTTCATATCACCGTTTCACGTTTCAGGCCTGATGGCGACTTGAACGAAGTAACGGATATAGCTAAGCGTGCCGCCATCGCTTCTGAACAGATTAACGAACGAAACAAATGGACGAAGGCAATGGATATCCGTCAACATCACATTGATGAGATAAATGGTGTCATCAATGGAATTTTTGCCGATATAAGTGACGACGAGATGTCCTGGAAGGTCTTCGAAGCTAAAGTCAATGCCGCTACTTATACCGACTATAAGGGTAAGCTACAGCACTACACAATCAAACTCCATCCGGATGATAAAGGTAATGTAGGATATTCAATTTATCGCGGAAAGAGCAAGTTCACAGCCAGCGAACTTGGGCAAAGAATGACACATATATCTCTCGATGATAAGATGATTCTGAAGGATCTCGTGTATAGCGTTCTTAGAGATATGGATGGACATTCATTCTACTGGAATGAGTATATGTCATTAATGGCCAAGAAAGGGGGACTTATCAGTCTTAAACGTGACTCCAAAGGTAATGTGGTTAACTATTCAGTAACATATAATGGCAAACAATATAATGCCTCCCAGATAGGCCCCAAACTAACTGCCAAGAAGATCGTCATGGAGTGGGAACGAATTCATGGCACTGAGGCCAGAACCACAAAACCGGAACATGAGAAACGTCAATGGGATTGGAGTAGAAATATCAAACCCCTTAACGCTCCTGTCCAATATGGGGATGTCACCACCGATAACATTGAGCACATTGTTCTTGATTGTCTTCAGCGAATGCGTATTATGCCGAATAACTACAAAATTACCGATAAAACTGAACTTACCCATGATCTGAACTACTATCTGCATTCGGCAGTAGATAGTCTGAATAGCATCGAGAATGTCAACGAATACAGAAAACAACACCTTGCCGACCTGGCTTATGTATCGGCGCAAGCGGCGGTAGAGTATGCCAGACGTGCAGAACGTGACCGTATCAAACAGTCCCGTCAACAGACTCCCAGATCTTCTCAGGAGCACAGACTTACTACAGAAGAAAAGGAACGTAAGGTGGCGGTTGAAAATGCCAAAAAGACACTTCAGGATTGGTGCGATAGTCGGAAGGCTATCTTCTCAGACGAACAAGAGCATATCCTTGGCCTTGGCATCGGTGCCCGTTGCATCGATAATGGTATGTCGCCTTGGATCGATGAAAACATGGAGGGGGCAGCTCGTGAACTGGCTAATGAAGCAGCAGAGGGTGTCGGCAAGGCGACTTTGCGCATGACACAGCTTGCAGGTGAAATCCTGATTGGTATCACCGTTCCGGAGGACGTGTCTCTTGGAGGTGGTGGAGGATCTCATAATGATCTGCCAAAGAAGAAGGATGATGAATGGAACAGATTTAAATCTGCCTTCGGCATGAAGCCAGCCGGGAATAGACTCAGAAGATAGTAGTAGTTACCCTCTGCATAAGTTAAACAATGCCCTGTACATCCCTAATCAAAAAGCTAATAATAACCCTCTTATGGAGGCTCTATAGGCACAAGGGAAGTGGCTCATATTGGCACATCACGGGAAAAACACGGGAATAATAAAAAAGAAAAATCGCCAAGTCGTTGATATTCAACTTCTTAGCGATTCTTTCTGTCGGGATTACTGGACTCGAACCAGCGACCTCGCGCCCCCCAGACGTGTGCGCTACCAACTGCGCTAAATCCCGAAACCCTTAAAACGACTGCAAAATTACAATCTTTATACGATATATCCAAACTTTTGCCCGAGTTTTTGATTCGCAACGCAAAATATTTTGGTTTGAGCGATAAAAAAATCGGTGATATCATCAGTAAATGATATTTCTTCTCTTCTTATTCTGCTGGTTCTTGGGCATCTTGTTGAAGCGGTAGCTGACACTCAGCATAACATAACGGGGAATGACGTTGTTGAAGGTCTCGGTGCGACCCTGCTCGTTGATGGTGAGGTGCTGACTCTTGAGGTTACCCAGCAGATCGACACCCCTCAGACTGAACAGCAGGGCTCCCTTCAGGAAGATCTTGTTGAGGGTGGCATTCCACACGAGCTGGTCGGTGTTCATCTCGCTGGCACTGTAGCCACGATGGGAGAAGTTGTTCAGATCGGTGCTCAGCTGGAACTTCCAGGGCAGTGCCAAGACGGCACTCACGCCAAAGCTGTAGTCGTAGGCATTGATCGTCTGGAAGTCTGTACGGTTGCCCGTGGTATGGTTATACGTGCCGGAGGCATTGAAGGCCACCTCGCTCTCGGCACCGAGCTTATAGGTCACCTTCAACTGATCATTGATGCTGCTGTTGTTGACGGTGTTCTCCTGGCTCTCTGTCTGTCCGGCCAAGGTGGTCATATCCACGCTGTGACGGTAGTCGTACCCCAGGTCGTTCTGGAAGGAGAGGTTGCTCTTTCTGGTACTGAACGGATTGCTGCCCCTGCCGAACGACACGTTGAAGCCTCCGCTCCAGTTGCCATCCACGTTGACGGGCTTGGTGGTCTGGATACCGGTCTCCTTGTCGTACACCATGCTGTAGGCCATCTGGTTGTCTGAGCGGCTGTAGTTGGCGTTGACATTGAGCATGCCCATATTCTTGTTCCACGTGTTGTTCCATACCAGGTTGAGATGGTAGTTACGGCTGTTTTTCAGATCGGGATTACCCAGACGGATATTCAGCGGGTTACTGTCATCACGGAAGTCGATGAGCGACAGCATGTCGGGTGCCGAGGTGGTGATATCGGCGTTAAGTCCTAAGAACATCAGTTTGTCCTGGTCGCTCTTGCGGTAGTTGATGTTCAGTCGGGGATTGAAGAAGAGGTTATGCTGATCTACCCTGGATGCTTTCTGCCGGAAGTAGTTCATGTCGTTCTTCTGCCAGTTCAGGGGCAGTGTCAGTCTGAACGACAGGTCGCCCGAGGTGGGCATGAATCCCTGGCCTACGACCTGTTTCTTGTTCTCGATAGGTTTCCATTGGAGGGTGACTCCTATGGTGTTGTTGTACGAACGACTGTCGTAGTTGTAGCTGTTCGCATTGTCGAGCACGCTCTTGATGACCTCTCGGGTGGATGGCAGCATATCGAGGGTGGTGCTGTCGGTCTCTGCCAGGCGATCCAGTCGGTAGAGCATGCTCTCGTTGCTGTTGTAGTTGTAGGAGAAATCGTAGTCGGCCTGGATGCTGTGGCGGCCCAGCGCGTAGTTATACCCCAGTCTGGCGCTGATACTGGTGTTGTTGCTCGGTGCCGCGGTGTACTCCTTACGGAAGTCGCGCCCGCCGCTCTTCGGATAGCGGAAGTCGTTGAGACCATACCGGTCGTTCTTACTGTGGTTGTGATTCATGTTGATCATCGTGGTGAGCATGTCGCTGCCCACCTTGAAATTGGCTGATATCATGCCGTTTCCGTCGTTGGTGGATGACAGTGACTTGCTGGCGTTCTTCTGCATGTTGATCGTTATCTCACGGTATTTCTCAGGATGCAGGAACACCTCTTGCAGGATGTCGGTATAGATGCTGGGATCCTGGTCGAAGTTGGCGGATGTGCTGTTTCCCAAAGATTTGGCGCTGGTATGTCCGAAGCTGATCGATCCGTGGCTGTTCAGTCCTTTGGGTGAGGCTGTGAACATGATATTGTTCCTCCAGTTGATGTTCCTGTTGCTCGATGCGTTGGCGTTACGGCCATAGGTGTCACCACCTGTCAGATAGGTCTGTGAGGATGCCCACGACTCATTGGTGGCGTTGTTGTGCGACAGGGTGCTGCTGGCGGAGATAAAGAAGGGATCCACAAACTCACCGTAGGAGTAGGAGAGGCCATAGCTACGCTCGGTATTTACCTCTGAGGGGTTCTCCATGGCCCGCATCATCTCCGGGGTGATGATGGTACCTTGGGGCATCTCGGCGATGTTAACATTATTGACGTTGGCGTTGAGACCGAAGGTCGATTTGCCACGGGATAAGCGCAGCATGCCGTTGGTCAGGAAACGGTTGTCGGTACCGCCCCCTACACGGATATTACCCATCAGGCTGCGCTGGTATTCCTTTTTCAGGCGCACATCCATGATGTACTGACGGTCGCCCATGTCGCGCCCCATCATCTCCGTGTCCTTGCCGTCACGGTCGAACACCTTCACCTTATTCACCGTATAGGCAGGCAGGTTCTTCAGGGCGGCCTTGGGATCGCCGGCAAAGAAATCCTTTCCGTCGACGAGCAGACTCTCAATCTTACGGCCATTGACCTTGATCTCACCGTCGCTGCTCATCTCTGCTCCGGGGAACTGGGCGATGAGCGCATCCAGCATGGAGCCCTCGGCCAGACGGAAGGCGTCGGCATTATATACCACGGTATCACCCTTGAGCACCATCTTGATCTTCGTGCCCTTTACCACCACCTCATCGAGCATCTTGAATTCTGATTTCATACGGAGGGTGCGCAGCTCGATAGATGCCTGACGGTTAGACTTCACCTCGAAGGGGGTGTCGAGCGTCTCATAACCCAAGGAGGTGAGTCGGAGGATAAACTTCCCCTTGCCGTTGAAAGGTATGGTGTTGTGCCCCCACATGCGGAAGATGGAGGTGGTGTCTTCTTTCTGTACGACGGTCTTCACAATAGTACTGTCGGCCGTCATCAGCGTGGCGGTATAGTTGGTGATGGGACTGCTGTCATCTGCGTCGATAACCATAAAGCGAAGGTTTCGTTGTATCCCTTGTGCAAAAAGCAGAGTAGGGAACAGGAGAAGGGTGATGAATAGTATGATCTGTCTGAAGGAAGTCATGAATTCGTGATGATGAAGTTATTTCTGAAGGTTGTCTATAGTCTCTTTTATTAATTCTTTTATTTCCCCGTCTTTCATTGTCTTTTCAATTTCTTTCAGGGCTTTGGCAGCATCCTGCTTGCTTTTCTTCGATACACGTTCTGCATTCTTACTCAGCATATTCAGTCTGACAGGATAGATGGGGACTGTGATGTCGTATTTTTTCAACATCTCCATATAACTGTTGAATTTCTTCATCCATTTCTCATCGTCGAGATCCATGTCCATACTTTCCTTCACTCGCTGCACCCAGAGACTGTCTTTTTCCAATGATTTCAAGGGCTGTTGTATGTACAAATGCGGAATGTTATAGAACGGTTGGTCGGCAGAGATATTGAACTGGGTGTATGGTTGATTGAAACCGGCTTTGTTGATGAGGTAGCCTTGGTTATTGTTGAGCGTTATGTTTATCTGAGCGCTGATGGTATTCGTCTCCTTGTCTTCTTTCCATGCCAGGGAGTAGCACAGACGGTTATTCATGGAGGTGTCTCCGGGTTGCTCGAAGTACATGATGATGTAGTCAGAATAGGGAAGAATGTTAAACCTGTTCCTGTTCAGCAGGTCGTTGATATCCGTGGAATACCTCATGTTTTCCTGCTGTCTGCCTATCGCTGTTTCCTCGCGGTATGCATTGGGACGGTCTTGCCGGAAGGATTCTCTCAGTTTGTCTAAGATATTTCTCTGTTCTTCCTTCAGTGTGAAGGCATACATATCTTTCTTCGAATCCAGTCTGCCAGTCTTGGGATCTTTCGTACTGGAGTGCTCCTCACTGGTGATGATACCACTGATGCTTGTCAGTTCACCGACAGCCTTGTCTATATATTGCTGTGCATTTGCCGGTATGGTGTTCCATAGGAATGCCATGGCGAAAAGGATGGGATAATATCTCTTCATGGTGATAATGGTTTTATTGTTCTACATAAATGGTTTGCTGTGTATAGACGATATTGCCGTCATCGAGCAACAGTCGCTGATAGCCCTGTGCCTGCATCTGTGCATCGAAATTGACCAACTGTGTCATCTGCTCATGTCTGACGGCCTCATAGAGGGCATCTTCCTCGAGGAGCCGTTGTACCACTGCGGGATTGAGATTGGCTGCCAATTGTGGTTCCTCTGCGTTCTTCTCCTTCTTGGGAGAATTCTTTTTTTGCTGAGGTTTGTTCTTCGCGAGCTTCTTGGTGGGTTCGACGGACGGCTCCGGCTGTATCTTATTCTGGATGATGGGTGCAGAGGGTGCGGAGGGTGCTGTCTGTTGCGCCACCTGCGGCGTCTCTTTGCCCGGGATACTGAAGGCGATGATGATGGCCGTGATGACAGCTGCTGCGGCGGCCCATGGCCACCATCTGCGACGGGGAGCTGTCTTTTTCATGGGCATGCCTTCACTGAACCAATCGAACATCCTGCGGTAGTCGGACCATTCCTCAGGCACATGCTCCGTCTTGCGGAAGTAGTCGGCCAAGAGCCTTTCCTCCTCGATCGTGGTTGCTCCCTCCATAAACCGGTTGAGCAATCGGGCAATGTATTCTTTCGTATATCTTTCTTCCATTCGCAATCGTCAATACTTTACATTCTACACATGTTATAGTCTTTTTCTCAGTGCTTCCAAGAGGGCCTTCCTGGCACGTGATAAGAGGGTGCGCACGGATGACTCCTCAAACCCTAACAGACTGGCTATTTCTTCGTAACTACGCTGCTCCACCTGACGCATGTAGAGGATGGCGTACTGGTGGTCGGGCAGGGTGCGGAGGCGCTGTTCCAGCCATCTGGTGTTTTCTTCTTCCTCTAACAACTCTTGAGGAGAGCTGGCTGTAGTTGAAAGCATCAGCGACTGACTGTCGAGCGATATAGCATTCTTCCTTCTTAGCAGGTTTATCGTGAGTCGCTTACCCATTAGCCGTGCCAGCATCTCAGGCGAGTGGTAACGGTCTAAATCATGGCGCATCTGCCACAACCGAAGCATGACCTCCTGGGCGATATCTTCTGCTTGCATCCCGCCGGCACCCTGGCTGCGACTGGCATCGTATGCTTTCTGCCATAGTCGACGGGACTGTTGTTCAAATGCGCTGTCGTTCATCTTACTGTTATTACACTCTGTCTATATAACACAAAACCTACGGATTTATCAACGGAATTAACTTTTTTTAGTTGAGTTTTTAGTTCTATATGCAAAGGTCGTTTTGCAGAGTCTGTCTTATAAGGTGGGTGGAAAACTGATCTTCAGGGGTTGCAGTTCTTTACCATTTACCTTGGGGATGAGAAGGATATATCTGCTGTAATGGTAGTTTTTCTTGATCGTGTAATGGGCGTAGATCCTTTTGCTTTCGCCGGGCTTAAGCACAATCTTCTGGGGGAACTGCAGCACACGGTTGTTCGGTCGGCGGATAAACTCCACCGTTATCGTTTCCTTGTTGTCGTTGGCTATGAGCAGGCGCATGTCTTTCTCTTCACCTACCTTCATGGGGGGGAAGGGCAATACGCGATGACTCATATACAATCCGCTGCCATAGGCATAGGGATGGTCCTCGGTAACGGGGTGCTTCATACCGATGACATTTCCTTTTACCCAGATGCGTGTGTAGTATTTTCCGCCGTTGAGCATCAGCACGGCTTCCTTGGAAAACTTACCCGGACGATGGTCGGGATCAAAGGTGATGGTTACCTTGGCTGTCTTTCCGGGACGTACCGGCTCTTTGGTGAACTGTGCCGTGGTGCACCCACACCAGGCATTCACATCGTTGATGGTAACGGTCTCGCTGCCCTTGTTCGTAAAAAGAAAGGTATGACTGACCTTGCCATCCTTTTCCTGGATAGTTCCGAAGTCGTGAATACGTTTGTCGTACTGGAAACTTTGCAAGAATATTGAATTACCGTTCTGTGCCTTTGCCGTTAGAAGGATAGATGCACAGAAGAATATTGCGATGATGTAAGTATATCTTAGTATTGTCATGGGTTGCTTTTTTTCAGTATGCAAAAGTAACAACAAATACTGTAATAGCCAAATATAAGTAAAAAAAAGATGGGGACCAAGCAAATGGTTCCCATCTTCTTAATTATAATAGATAAATTTTACTCTGCGTAGATTTGGAGAGCATCAAGTCCATATCCGTAATTTGCATAGCGGTGACTAAACGTTACTTTGACGTAACGTGCTTTGACACCACCATAAAGGGCATAAACCTGATAGTCACCATTCCATGACATCATATTTCTGGTGGCAGTACCGCAATTGGTCCAATTGCTGCCGTCTTCGCTCAATTCCAACTTAGCACTGTTGATAAAATACCAACTATGGCCGTATTCTGCATACATAGCTTGAAGCATCATACCTGTTACCATCCTGGTCTCTTTCATGTCAACAGTGTATGACCCGCTATCCCACTGAGCCCAGTCGCCTGGTGATGTCACTGAACCCATTTCATCTTTGTCAACGGTCCAATTAAGCATTTCTTCAGGAGAGATTGCAGATCCTGGAATGGTTGTCTGGTTCTCATTGAACAGTTTCTCTTCCGTGTTGAAGATCAGATAGATTACACCAGCTTTTTCTACATTGATGCCGTCAGTACGTTTGGCTGCGATGCGCAGTGGAATCAGATACTGAGGCTTAGTCAGTTGTTCCATCTTATCGGTTGGGATAGATGCCTTGAAATTGGTTGCAGAAGTTGTCTCACCCTGAGCAATCGAAACAGAGCCATTCTCGATGCTTAGCACACCGTTTGGCGCTTCCATATAGTTGGTTCCGTGCTCAGCATTGTATTCCTGTACCAGGGAGTTATCAACAGTGATTGTTGCGGTGGCTCCTACCTTGGCTGCCTGGCTAACGTATGCAGGAAGATCGATGCTAACATTACCCATTGATCCGATAGGGGTATGGTATATCGTACCTGTTATCTCATCATTACCGCTCACGTGGATATAGTCATTGCCGGTTTGCACCTTTACATAGATTGTTCCACGCTCCTCACTGGCTTTTCCGTTCCCATTGATATTGACAATGCGGAAAGCAGTAAGGTATTCCGGTTCAGCGAGTGATTCCAGCAGATTCTCAGACAGGCGTGCCTCAATGGAATCAGATGAGCTATAGGCATCAGTTGGCAGGGTTACGGTTGCCTTGGTCAGTTCGATAGCTGCTTCAGGCAAAACTGGATAGTTTGTGCCATTCTCCTTATTATATACATCCACCAGCGTGTTATCCAGTGCAACGGTAACTTGGGTATTACTGCTGACCGGAGTCTGTACAAATACAGGAATATTGATGTTCAGGTTACTGTAG
Organism: uncultured Prevotellaceae bacterium; assembly: GCA_902797505.1. Classification (GTDB taxonomy): domain Bacteria; phylum Bacteroidota; class Bacteroidia; order Bacteroidales; family Bacteroidaceae; genus Prevotella. The sequence goes on from CADBSW010000007.1 coordinate 9,240, forward strand.
TCTCCAACAGGTGTATGGCGTACGTTAGCCGTAAATACATTAGAGTTGATCTCTCCAGCCTTAAAATAGATAAGGTTGTCGGGATTACCCTCCACATCATACTTGTCGTCGCTACTGCACGACCCGAAGGTCAGTGCAGTTGCGGCTACTAAGCTATAAGTCAAATATCTTAATATGTTCTTTTTCATAAGTAGTATCCTCCTTAATGATTACTGAATACACTTGTTGATATCATCTTTTACCCACTGGATGGCATTGGCTGCCTCCGGTGTATCCACTAGACCTTGATTTTCACGCTTTTCACGCTTGGTC
>CADBSW010000008.1 GCA_902797505.1 uncultured Prevotellaceae bacterium
ATAGCAAAGGTGGCCTTTTCCATAAGAAAAGGCCACCTTTGCTATAGGGAAAATGTATCTTTGATAATGTTGAAAAATACTTACAAAGCTATCAAATATAACACTTTGAAGGTAATAATTTTAGGGAACTATATTCCGTTCATCGGGATTCCTATAATCGCATTGCAAATGCTTATATTCAAAGCATCACCACGGGGACAAGTCTCCAAAGGTGCCCTGTCCCCATAATTATTTGTAGACTGTCTCTTTGTCGGGGACAGGGCCGCTACGCATACCTGTCCCCGAGTGCATTATACCTGTCCCCGAGTGTATTACATTATTTGATTAATACCTTCAGATATTCCATTTGTAAGCGCTTACAAATGGGATTTACGCCTTGTTGAACTTCTCCTTCGGGCGCTTGCAGCGAGGACATTTCCAGTCGTCGGGAAGGTCTTCGAAGGCGACACCATCGTGCTCTGCCGGATCGTACACATAACCGCAGATAGAGCAGACATACTTGCCGGAGGCTTGCTGGGCGGAGAAATCCACCTCGGCCAAAACGGTAGGTACGGGGTTGTTGAGATCCATCACACGGCGGGCCTCCAGATTCTCATAGCCCTGGGGGGAGTGGGTGGAGCAGTACACGGTGGGGTGAGCGCTGATGAACGCACGCACACGGTCGAGCGTCTCACGGGCGGCAGCCAGATCATCAAAGACCACCGACAGCTTGTTCTCATACATGGCCTCGTCGACATAGGTGATATCGCCGTGGATCATGTAGAAGAGTCCGTCGTTCTCTACGATGACAATGCTGTTGCCATTGGTATGGCCCTTGGCCTTGATGAGATAGATGCCGTCGGCGATCTTCTGACTCTCAGGGAAGTTGTAATAAGCGCCGTCGGTGAAGCTCACAGGCACCAGGTTGGTCAGTCCCTGCAGCTCAGCGGCACTCAGCTCATCCTGGTTCACATAGACCTTGGCGTTGGGGAAGGAGCGCAGCTCGCCGCTATGGTCTGAATGACGGTGTGTAAGCAGGATCTTGGTAACCTGCTCGGGCTTGTAGCCCAAGGCTGCCAGGGCATCCATATAACTGCAGATATCCTTACCGGTAAAGGCTACGGAGTTCTCATCGGGCACCTCCTCGGGGGTACCTGCGGGAAGACCGGTATCCACCAGGATCACCTCGTTGCCTAAGTCGATGAGGTAGTTCTGCAGACTGCCGCGATAGCGGATATTCTTGTCAAACTTGTCTGTTCCCTCTTCACCGCCGAAGGCAAAGGGCTGGGTGTAGAAACCGTCTTTCCTGAATATTACTGCTTTTATTTCCATGATGTAATGATGTTAATGTTAGTCATTTGAAATGTTTAGGGTCAAAATCATAAATATCATTTACCGTAAGGGGCAGGGGTAAGCCCTGCCCGGTATTTTTTTTTCGCAAGAGATCCCGGATCAAGTCCGGAATGAGGGGTTGCATCTTTATTTTGCGGGCTCCCACTTGCAACGTACGGGTGATACGATGGCACCCTCTTTCTTCAGGGCTGCAAATGCCTTGTCCACTTCCTTGCGATCAGCGCCTAATGCCTTGGTCACATCACCTGCTGATACGGGCTTGCCAGCTTCGCGCATGGCCTGTAATACTTGTTCTTTCATGATCTTATGTTTTATAGTTAAACTTGTGTAAACAACCAGTTCTGCTGACCGATGCACTCGATCATCTCCAGGGCACCCTGACTCCAGTAGAGGTCCTCCTCCTCGTCTGCCAGATAGGCCTTCATGATATCATAGGTGGTGGGGTCGTTGATCAGACTCTCACAGCACTTGTAGAGCAGGTCTACGCCGGCCTTCTGGATCTCGAGGTCTTCCTTGATATACTCCACGGGGTTGCTAATCAGTGGACGAGCTTTGGCGCCCTCGAACTTAATCTCGCCACCGAGGTCGATGATGCGCTCCACGAACTTCTCTACCCATCTCATCTCCTCGTTGAAGTGGTCGATATACTTCTCACCGAGCTTAGAGAAGCCCTGTGCCTTGAAAATCTGTCCTTGTAACTTGTGTACCAAAGCACCTTCTGTCAGTCCTGTAGCAAAATACTGCAGTGCCTCAATTGATTTCTTTGCATCCATGATCTTGTTGTTTTTAAAAGATAAACATGTTGTTTTGCAAAGTTAATGATAATAATTGATTAAAGCATAATAAATGAAAAGAAAATGTATTTTTAAATAAGATACTTTCGTTCGGAAATGAAAAGAAAATCAGGCTTTTCTTTTGCATTTCTCTCACTTATTCGTATCTTTAACTGCGTTGAACATACTCTCGTTCGGAAATGAAAAGAAAATCAAGCTTTTCTTTTGCATTTCTCTCACTTATTCGTATCTTTGTCGGATATGAAAGAATTGAGATATCATATTTTCAGGACCTGGCTGCTGATCGTCTTCTTAGCTATCTGCGGAACGACCAGTTTTGCCTCCTGCTCATCCGACGATGAGCACCCCTCCACGACACCTACCATCGACAGTATCCGGCAGCGGGGGAAGATACTGGTAGGGACGACGGGCGACTACCGTCCTTTGTCGTTCCGTGAAGCCGACGGCACCTACTGGGGGTTCGGCATCGAGATGGCCCGTGAGATAGCCGCTCAGATAGGGGTGGACATTGAGTTCGTGAAGACCTCGTGGCCCACGCTGAGTGCGGATGTGCTGGCAGAACCACAGATGTTCGACCTCGCCATGGGTGGCATCACTATCACCGATGCCCGGCGCGAGACCATGCTGATGAGCGAGGGTTATCTGGCGAATGGCAAGACGATCCTCTGTCGTGCCACTGATGCTGGTCGCTTTCAATCATTGTCCGATATCGATCAACCGGGTGTGCGCGTCATGGTGAACCCCGGAGGACTGAATGAGAAGTTCGCTCAGGCCAACCTCACGCATGCCACCATCGTCGTGCATCAGCAGAACGAGGAGATACCTACGCTTGTGGCGCAGGGAAAGGCTGATCTGATGATCACGGAGATCACCGAGGCGCCTTACTATGTGCAGACGGATAGTCGACTGGCTGCCCCCTTGTTGAGCGCCCCGTTTACCCACGGACAGATCGGTGTGCTGATGCGGAAGGGGCAGGATGATCTGTTGGCTCTCGTCAATGCCATCATCCAGCGGATGAAGTCCGACGGTTCGTTGCGACGGTTGCACGAGAAGTTTGGACTGGTGTATGATTTATAATGTTTCTTATGTTCTTCTCTCTGTTTTGGCAGAGAGAAGGAACCAAGAGAGACCATGTTGCACGCTCCGGTCAGAACAAATCCGACTCTGCAAAACTGTGCTGCGGAACTCGCTTCGCTCAAACAGTCCTCGCACTGCCTGACGTCACCGTTTTTCAATCGTCGCATTTGTTGCCTTCCCTCTCGCTATCGCAACCTTTTAAGGTCAAAGGTCAAAGGAACTCGGTCAAAGGTGCTCTCCCCCTTAGGGGGAGTTGGAGGGGGCTCGATAATCATGCCGCCCCTTTGATGGGGCGAGCATACCATAATGTAAGAGCGACGAGTAGGAGCGGTTACATCCCTCTCCTGGAGAGGAGAGGGCGTGGGAGTGGTTGAAGCCCCTCCTTATGGTAAGGAGGGGTTGGGGTGGTTGAGAATATATAATTAATAATTGAAAATGAATAATTAATAACTCTATAGTATGAAACAGACAATTCTCTTTTTGATGGCCGTCATGATGTCGGCTACAATGAGTGCTCAAGTGGATGAGCAAACCAAGGAAGGTATGCAACGTATGTCGTGCACCAGTATCATGGTGGGAAAGAAGGCATCGACAGACGGTTCTGTCATTACCTCGCATACGTGCGACTCGTGGTATCGCACATGGATGGAGGTGGTTCCCGCAAAGGACTACAAGAAAGACACGGTCACGGCCATCTACGACGGAAGGATGCACACACAGAGTGCCCTCGACAGTACGAAGATGTACCGTAAGGGCATGATCCCGCAGGTGCGCCACACCTACCGTTATCTCGATACGGCCTATCCCTGTCTGAACGAGAAGCAGTTGGGCATCGGTGAGACCACCATCTCGGGGCGTGACACCCTGAAGAACAGCAAGGGAATGTTCAAGATAGAAGAGTTGGAGCGCATCGCCCTGGAGCGTTGCAGCACTGCCCGTGAGGCCATCCGACTGATGGGAAAGCTCGTCAAGGAGTACGGTTATGGTGACAGTGGCGAGTGCTTGACGATCGCCGACAAGAACGAGGTGTGGATCTTCGAGATCTATGGAGAGGGCCCCGACAAGATCGGTGGGGTATGGGCTGCCGTGCGTATCCCCGATGATGAGATTGCCGTGTCGGCAAATATCAGTAGGATCTCCACCCTCAATCTGAAGGATAAGGACCGTTATATGGCTTCGGAGAATGTCTTTGACGTGGCCAAGATACTGAAGTTGTGGGACGGTAAGAGCGAGTTTTGTTTCTGGAAGGCTTACAGCGGCACGAACTACTCTAAGGAAGTGAAGAACTATAGTGTGAGGGAGTTCTTTATCATGAACACCTTAGCACCCTCGCAGCATCTCAGTGATACGGTGGAGAACCTGCCGCTCAGTGTGAAGCCCGATAAGAAGGTGAGTGTAGAGGATGTGATGCGTCTGCTCGGCAGTTATTATGAGGGTACACCGAAGAACCTGAGTGGCCGTCATAAGATTCCTAATCCGAACAAGAAAAAGAAGGATGGCACGATCGTAGAGAGTGAGCCCGACAGTATCGTCTCTCCGTTCTCCAACCCCTGGATGCGCCCCGATGAGATTAATATGTATTATGCTATGGGCGACTCGGTGATGAAGAATATCCGTACGGTGAGTGTGCCCTGGTGCGCTTATAGCACGGTGATACAACTGCGCTCATGGTTGCCTGATGCCGTGGGTGGCGTGGCATGGGTGGCGCTGGACAATCCCGGTGAGAGTCCACGATTCCCCATCTTCTGCGGAACGACGAAGTTGCCGAAGCTCTTGCAGATCTGCGGACAGCATGTCGACCGTGATGATGCCGCGCTGTGGCATTACCGTAAGGCCAACCGACTGGCAACCGTGCGTTGGGGTACCTATCGGAAGACCTTAGAGCCCTTGCGCGACTATTTCATTGAGAAGGGTATGCGTGAGTTGCCGTTTGTAGAACAGATGTATAAGGATCTTGTCACCACCGATAAGGATGGCAAGGAGGATACGAAAGCGGCCACGAAGATGCTCAACGGTTATACCGCCGACTTCTTCGGTGCTACTATCCAGCGATGGGATGAGATGGCACGTACCCTGTGGCGCCAGACGTGGACAGGATTTTAACGTTAACGATAACGTTAATTGATAATTGATAATTGAAAATTGATAATTGATAATTAACTATAAATATTACTCGCTCTTTGCTAAGTCGCCGTTAAGTGGTGGCAAAAACAAAGAGCGAGATATAACTATTAACTATTAACTATTAACTATTAACTATACTAGTGCGTTGCTTTCCACCAAGCAGTGGATGAGAGGGCATTGGCCGCATTCCTGTTATTGGTGGGATCGGAGATGGTGATACCCGTAAAGACGGTTGTCGGAGTCTTCCTCTCGTTATAATCGGAGTAGAACTGTCCGGTCGTCCGCTTATAAGTGATCATCTTGTTCAGTTGACTCCTTGCCTCCGACAACAGAGAGGCATCCTTACAAAGGTATGTCAGGTAATCGCCCATGTCGAAGAAGACAGTAGGCTCGTAGCCGTCCATCACCTGGATCTTCTCTCTGTCGTTCGTATCAAACTGATAACGGCTATTGATGGTCTTCATCACCGATGCCATATTGTCGATCTCCTTACAGTTGATTACGGCAATGGTGCCGCAAGAATAATCCTCGGTATAACCGTCGCTGAAGGTGTAGGTATAGTCCTTGTAATAGTTGTAGAATCCGTCGCAGATACCGTTATAGTCGCCTCTCAGCAGGTTGCGGCCAATCGTGGCGTAGGGCATACCGTCGCCCATCACCTCGGTAGGAGAGGCAATCAGGTAGTCGGTAACCTCCTTCAGATCATATGCCACCTCGATGGTCGACATATTACAGTCGTCGAAGAGGATATAGTCGGTATGTCCGAACGACTGTTGTATGGCTTTAGCCAAGCTGCTCACCTCTGTCTGATAACGGTGGTCGCCGGTACTGCCGAAGAAGCGTGTCACAGGCACATGGCGCCGTTTGCCCACAACCTTGCTGTAAGCAAGTGTACTCAGGTTTGTTCCCTTGGGCAACCAACCCAGTCCATGACAACCCACTACCAGTCCGTATGACTTGGCTGGGGCATTGCTCTTCACCTTGTTGAACACTTCTACGATGCCCGATGTGGTGGTATAGCTGGGCTCTATCGTTCCGAAAGCCATGCTTTCCAGCGTATCCCTGACACACCTGCCGTTCTTGTATTCCACGTTGATGAGCATTCCTCGGGAAGGGGTGAAACAGATGAAGTACATCAGTCGTTTCTTACCCAAACCACCGTTGTTCTCGATAGCCGTCTCCATAGCGTTCATATTCTTCAGCAGGAAGGGATACAGATCATCTCCTGCCCAGGGCATGTATATCAGGATGGTCTGGTCGGCAGGACCAGAGATGGGATCCGGTTCGGGATCATCATGTCCGCCACAACCTATGAACAGTGCGGCGACGGCCATCAGTAACAACGATAATTTTCTCATGACTGTTTCTTCTTTAATTCTGCGATATTCTCTTTGATGGCAGCGATCTTCTCCTCAGAGTCGTGCTGCTTCTTACGCTCCATGGCAACGACTGCCTCGGGGGCATTTGCTACGAAACGCTCGTTAGACAGTTTCTTCATGATACCAGCCAAGAAGCCCTCTAAATGAGCCAGTTGTGCCTCGAGCTTCTTCAACTCAGCCTCTACGTCGATCAGGTTTCCTAAGGGTACTGCATACTCGAAGGTACCGATCATGAAGCTGGAAGCATCGGCGCTCTTCTCGGCAATGATATCGATGGCAGAAACGTTGGCCATCTTCTTCACTACCTCATCATATTCTGAGAGATGGTTCTCACCGACAACCTGCAGGGTGAGGGCCTCTTTCTGTGCGATATTCTTCTGGTTGCGCACGGCACGGATACCGCTGACAAGCTGCTTCACCTTCTCGATATCTTCTACCAGGCGATTCTCCTCTTCTGTGGATGGAGCGATAGATACCACCTTCACCATGATGCTCTCACCGTCCTTACGGTCATAGAGATGCTGCCACAACTCCTCGGTGATGAACGGCATGAACGGATGCAGCAGTTCGAGCAGTTGTTCGAAGAAACGCAAGGTAGCATCGAAGGTGGTGCGATCGATAGGCTGCATGTATGCGGGTTTGATCATCTCGAGATACCAGCTGGAGAACTCATCCCAGAACAGACGGTATACAGCCATGAGGGCCTCAGAGATGCGGTATTTAGAGAAGAGATCATCGAGTTCTTCGTTGACCTTCTTCAGTTTTGCCTCAAACCATGCCACGGCAATCTTGCTGGAAACGGGTTGTTCGATATCTGCGGTTTCCCATCCCTTTACCAGACGGAAGGCGTTCCAGATCTTGTTGCAGAAAGCGGCACCCTGCTGGCAGAGGTCCTCCTTGAAGAGGATATCGTTTCCGGCGGGAGCGGCAAGGAGCATACCCATGCGTACGCCGTCGGCACCGTACTTCTCGATAAGTCCGATGGGGTCGGGGCTGTTGCCGAGGCTCTTGGACATCTTACGGCCGATCTCGTCACGGACGATACCCGTGAAATATACATTGCGGAAGGGTACATCCTTCAGGTATTCCTCGCCTGCCATAATCATACGGGCTACCCAGAAGAAGATGATATCCGGACCGGTTACAAGGTCGCTGGTGGGGTAGTAGTACTTAATCTCCTCATTGCCGGGATTGTTGATACCGTCAAACAGGGATATGGGCCACAGCCAGCTGGAGAACCAGGTATCCAGGGCATCCTCGTCCTGTGAGAGCATGTCCATCGTGATGTCCTTGCCGTACTTCTCCTGCGCCTTCCTGAGTGCCTCCTCCTTAGTGAGAGCAACCACGAAGCGCTCCTCTTCCTCCTCGTTACCATTGATAAAGTATGCGGGAATACGGTGTCCCCACCACAACTGGCGGCTGATACACCAGTCCTGGATGTTCTCGAGCCAGTTCTTGTATGTGGTGACGTACTTGGTGGGGTAGAACTTGATCTTACCCTCCAGTACGGGAGGCAGGGCTATGTCGGCAAAGTGCTTCATAGAGAGGAACCACTGCTTGCAGAGGCGGGGCTCTACGGCGGTATCCTGGTTACGCTCGCTATAGCCTACTTTGTTCTCATAATCCTCAATCTTCTCCATCAGACCGGCTTCCTGCAGGTCCTTGGAAATCTGCTTACGCACCTCCATGCGGTCCATTCCTACGTAGAGGGGACTCTGGTCGGAGATGGTGCCGTCGGGGTTGAAGATATCTATGGTCTCCAGATTGTGGGTCTTGCCCAGCTGGTAGTCGTTGATGTCATGCGCGGGAGTAACCTTCAGACAGCCTGTTCCGAACTCTACATCCACATAGCGGTCCTCGATAACGGGGATGACGCGGTTTACCAGGGGGACAATCACCTTGTGTCCGCGAAGCCACTGGTTCTTGGGGTCCTTGGGGTTGATACACATGGCGGTATCGCCCATGATGGTCTCGGGGCGGGTGGTGGC
>CADBSW010000009.1 GCA_902797505.1 uncultured Prevotellaceae bacterium
AATATCTGACGATGAAATGCAACCTGCAATTTGAGCTATTGACTATCTACCACTCAAAATTAGCCTGCAAAATGAGCTATACGCCAAAAATCTATTTATGAAGAAAATCTTTTTATCTCTCATCTGTGCCCTAATGTGTACAGTAGCTGCCCTTGCACAAGGAAATCTAGTGCGAGGTACTGTATTCGATGAGAACGGAGAGCCGGTCATCGGTGCCTCCGTTATGATCAAGGGAACGAAGACCGGTACGGTAACCAACGCAGAAGGTCAGTTTACCTTGAATGATGCCGTGGGAAAGACCCTCGTGATAACCTATATCGGTTACGAGAATCAGGAGGTGAAAGCCCAAAGAACCATGGAAGTCCACCTACAGACCAGCTCTACCACGATCGATGAAGTAGTGGTAACAGGTATGCAGAAGATGGACAAACGACTCTTTACTGGTGCTACTAGTAAGGTTGATGCTGAAAAAGCCAAGTTAGACGGTGTGGCTGATATCTCACGTTCTTTGGAAGGTCGTGTGGCCGGTGTATCCGTACAAAACGTTTCAGGAACCTTCGGTACTGCACCGAAGATCCGTGTGCGTGGTGCTACATCTATCTACGGTAGTAGTAAGCCTCTGTGGGTTGTCGATGGTGTCATCATGGAGGATGTCACAGAAGTAAAAGCCGACGATTTGTCAAGTGGTGATGCGGAGACCCTTATCTCATCAGCCATCGCTGGTTTGAACGCAGACGACATTGAGAGTTTCCAAATTCTGAAAGACGGTTCCGCTACTTCTATCTATGGTGCACGTGCCATGTCTGGTGTGATTGTTGTAACCACCAAGAAAGGAAAATCAGGTCAGAACCGTATCAGTTACACAGGAGAATATACCATGCGTCTGAAGCCATCATACAGCCAGTTTAACATCATGAACTCACAAGAGCAAATGAGTGTTTACAAAGAGATGCTGAACAACGGTTTCTTTACATTTAGTGGTAGTTACCGCGCTTCCAGCAGTGGTGTCTTCGGTAAGATGTACCATCTGATGAACACTTATGATCCGGAAACAGGTAGTTTTAAACTTGCAAATACGCAGGAAGCAATGTCTCAGTACTTACGAGAGGCAGAGTTGAGAAATACCAACTGGTTCGACGAGTTGTTCTCTACAGCTATTCAGCATAACCACTCTATCTCTATGTCAACAGGAACTGACAAAGCACAGTACTATACATCCATGTCATTCATGGACGATCCAGGATGGAGCGAACAGAGTAAGGTGCAGCGTTATACAGCCAACCTAAATGCCAACTTCAACTTATCTAAGCAAGTAAGCTTGAACTCTATCGCTATCGCCAGCTACCGTAAGCAGCGCGCACCAGGTTCTCTTTCTCAGAATGTGAACGCTGTGACCGGTGAGGTAAGCCGTGACTTTGACATCAACCCATATAGCTATGCCATCAACTCTTCAAGAACCCTTGATCCAAAAGAGTTCTATGTACGTAATTTTGCACCGTTCAATATCCATAATGAGTTGGCAAACAACTACCAACAGTTCGATGTCGTAGATCTGAAGTATCAGATGGAACTAAAATATAAGCCCATCACCAAAGTTGAACTCCAAGCTATTGCTGCTTACAAATACTCTACAACCTCACAAGCTCACTTTATCACAGACGACTCCAACCAGGCTATGGCATTCCGCGCCATGGATGATGCCACTATGCGTGACAGTAACCCCTGGCTTTACACGGATCCGGATATTCCTAACTCATTGCCATTCTCGGTATTGCCCGACGGTGGATTCTATCGCAAGACAAGCTATAAGATGAACAGTTGGGACTTACGTGCTACCGCACAATATAACGATGTTTACAACAATGACCATATCATTAACCTGTTTGGTGGTATGGAGGTGAGCGACACCAGAAGAAGCCGCGACTTCTCTAACGGAGTTGGAATGCTCTACAACATGGGTTATTTAGGAAATCCTGACTACCGCTATTTTAAGCAGGCCAGTGAGGAGAACTCCGTTTACTACTACCTCCGCAACAGCTATAACCGTGACGTAGCCTTTTTCGCTACTGGTACATACTCATATAAAGGACGTTATACCATCAATGGCACAGTACGTTACGAGGGATCTAACCGAATGGGTAAAGCACGCAGCGCGCGTTGGTTGCCTACATGGAATATCTCCGGTGCATGGAACGCCCACGAAGAGCCATGGTTCCAGAAAACATTTGGAACAGCTTTGACACACGCCACATTCAAAGCATCGTATTCTCTGACAGGTGATAAACCCGCCGTTACTAACTCACAAGTTATCATTCAGAGTTTCAGCCCATGGAGATACCAGGCCAACGATAAAGAGGCCGGTCTGGTAATCGATGAATTCCCCAACCCAGACCTGACCTATGAAAAGAAGCACGAGCTTAATATCGGAACGAGCCTCGGATTCCTGAACAACCGTATTAACGTGGAGTTCGACTGGTTCCGCCGCGACAACTTCGACTTGATAGGTCCCCGTCAGACAGATGGTACTCGTGGACGCATCACAGAGTTTGCTAATGTGGCATCCATGCGCTCACATGGAGAGGAACTGTCAATCTCTACAAAGAATATCATAACGAAAGATTTCCAGTGGAGCACCGACTTTATCTTCTCACATGTAAAGACCACTGTTACCGAGCTTATGTCACAGAGCCGTTTGATCACACTGGTAACAGGAAATGGTTTTACCATGCCAGGATATCCGTATCGCGCATTGTTCTCCATTGACTATAAAGGACTTAACGAGCAGGGTATTCCTACTTTCATCAATGAAGAGGGTAACTTGGTAACAAGCAAACACTATTTCCAGTCATATACCCTTGACTACCTGAAATACGAAGGTCCAACAGATCCTACCATCACTGGTTCTTTCGGAAATTTACTTAAATACAAGGGACTGTCATTAAACATTTTCCTGACCTACGCTTTCGGCAATAAAGTTCGTCTGGATCCATCATTCCGAGCCAGCTACAGCGATATCCTCGCCATGCCTAAAGAGTTTAAGAACCGCTGGACAGTAGCTGGTGATGAAAAGAAAACCGATATCCCAGCTCTTGTTGACCGCCGTGTGATACAGGATGACACAAATATCAGCTACGCATTCAATGCGTATAACCGTTCAACGGCACGAGTAGCTAAGGGTGATTTTATCCGTCTCAAGGAGGTTTCGTTAGCATACGATTTCCCAAAGAGACTGGTTCATGCTATTCGTCTGAATACACTTAACCTTAAATTGCAGGCTACAAACCTATTCCTGATTTACGCAGACAAGAAGTTGAACGGACAAGATCCTGAATTCTTCAATTCTGGTGGTGTAGCCGTTCCGATGGCTCGCCAGCTTACATTCACCTTGCGTCTCGGAATCTAAAAGACATTAGTAAAACATATAAAGACAAAAAAATATGATTAGAAAATATATTATATTACCGTTCATTGCACTGGGAATATGTCTTACATCATGTAATGACTTCCTGGACAAGCTACCTGATGATCGTGCCGAGATGAACGCCCAGGATAAGGTCACCCAATTGCTTGTCAGTGCATATATAGAACATTCTCCCAATTTCCTCTTCCACATGAGTTCAGACGATGTGGATGATAACGGAAAAGAATATAGAGCACAGCTGAATCAAGAGCAGATGTATCGTTGGCAGACTGTAGAAGGAAGAAGTAACGATGATCCCCGATCTCTGTGGCAAGATTATTATGAAAAAGCTTCGACAGCCAATTTGGCATTAGCAACAATAGAAGATATGGGTAACCCCGAATCTCTTAGCGGAGAACGTGCCGAGGCTTTACTATGCCGCGCCTACGCCATGTTTGTATGCGCCAATACTTTCTGTATGGCTTATGATCCGACAAAGGCCGAAGAATACATGGGTATTCCATATCCGAAAAAGCCTAATGTCTCCGTGAAAGAACGTGGAACACTGAAAGAGACATACGAAAATATCGCTGCGGATATAGAGGCTGCCATGCCAAACCTAAGTGAGGAGCATCTGAAAGTTCCGAAATATCACTGGAACAAGAAAGCTGCCAATGCTTTCGCAGCTCGATTCTATCTGTATTATCATGATTACGATAAGGTTATCAAATATGCGACCGCTGCCTTAGGTTCCAATCCGACAGACAACCTGCGTGATCTTGCTTCACTGTCAACGTTAGGTGCAACAGATTTCTTCCATGCCTACAAAAATTCAACGGTTAACGCTAACTTCATCTTTATGCCCGCTTATTCAATCTGCGGACGAACAACATCTGGATCGTCATTATATCTGCGTTTCTGTCATAACAGCACCATGGCCAACTACGAGACATTCTGGCCGAGAATGCCGTGGGGAAGTGGTTCAAGTGCTAACACACTATGGCCTTCACACAAACTGTACGGTAGCACCCAAGCCGTGCGATTCCCAATCCAGCAAGAAGAGTTTGAGTACACTGACAAACTGGGTAATTCTGGTTATGCGCATATCCTGGATGTGCCTTTCCAGGCTGAAGAAACACTGTTATGCCGCGCAGAAGCCTATGCGCTGAAAGGTGATCAGGAGAAAGCTGTTGAAGACATGAACTACTGGATGTCATCATTCTGCGCACCTACATACACCTATACAAGTGGTGGCAAGTCATACAGGATCACCCGTCCGACACTTACACAGCAAATGATCGACGAGTTCTACAACGATACGACTAAGCACTATGCCCCCGTCATTCCCGATCAGAATGAAATGGAGCTGACCCGCTCTGTCATCAAACGTTTACACCCGCAGGGATTCACCGTTAAAGAGGGAACTTCTATGGAGCACAATATCCAGATGATTCTTCAGATGCGCCGTATAACCATGATTTATCATGGAATCCGCTTCCAAGACCTCAAGCGCTACGGTATAGAGTTCTGCCACTTTATCGATGGAGAGGATCCTATCGTTTTCAAGGCCGGAGACCTCAGAGGAGCCATACAGATACCTGATGACGTGATTAACGATGGTGTCAAACCTAATCCGAGAGATAATTAACCTTTTAACTAATGAGAGTAATAATTATGAAACATAGAATATTTTTCATATTAATAGCCGCACTATTCTTGATGACATCATGCGGAACGGACAATGATGTCGATCCATCTCTTATGGTGTTCGACACAACATCTCCGGAAAGGAATAGCTTTGACCAGTGGCTGCAAGACAATTATACGAAACCGTATAACATCAATTTCATCTATCGCTATATAGACAAAGAGACAGATCAGTCATACAACGTGATTCCTGCTGATTTTGACAAGGCAAAGGCTTTAGCCATCTTGATCAAACACGTCTGGCTGGATGCTTATGCAGAGGCAGTGGGAGAAGATTTTATCAAGACTTATAGTCCTCGTGTCTATCAGTTGATCGGATCTGCTGAGTATAGTAGTGGCGGAGATAACTCCATCAAGTTGGGTACGGCAGAAGGTGGACTAAAGGTAACCGTCTTCCGAGTAAATGCTATCAACCCATCTACCCCATGGATTGATCAGGAAAGTATATTCCCAAATACCGCTGCTGATAATCCTATGGACATGAACTACTGGTTCTTCCATACACTTCATCATGAGTTCTGTCACATCCTTACCCAGACGAAGAACTACTCTACGGAGTTCCAAGGAATCTCTTCCGGTGATTATCAAACTACCAACTGGGTAAACGTTAAGAATTCCGATGCTCCTGCTATGGGTTTCACAAGCGGGTATGGTAGTTCAGAGTACAATGAGGACTTTGCTGAGATCTACGCTTTCTATGTTACACATACGCCAAGTGCATTCAAGAAACTGCTTGAAGCTTCCATTATAGAGACGGATGTGCAAGCCATCGACAAGAACGGGAACCCTGTTTACAAGAAAGACAGCCAGGGTAACTATATACCACAAACAGATGCGAACGGCAATATTATCTATCAGAAAGATCCTGAGACTGGAGAGATAGTCTATACAAAGGTAACTGATGCCGAGGGTAAGGTAACATATGAACCTGTACCAGCATATGTTCCGGAAATGGAGAAAGACTATACTGCATACAACAAGCTTGTGGCAAAGTTTAATATCTTGTACGATTACTTCAAACTTACTTGGGGCATTGATCTGGACAAGCTGCGCGATGTCGTTCTGAAACGCTCTAAAGAAGTGGAAAAAGGCGTAGATATTTCTGATAATAAAATGTGTGTAATCAAATAAAGAGGACTAAAATATGAGATACATTAAGAATATATTACTCACCCTGGCCTTGGCCGGAACACTAAGTTCTTGCGTGAGTGAGGTTGACGACGTGTTCGACAAGTCTTCCAATGAAAGAATCACAGAAGCCTTGGCATCTAACAAAGATGTCCTTGTTAACCAGCCTAACGGGTGGCTCTTACAGATGTATGGCAATTTCAACTTTGGAGGATATAACGTATTGATGAAATTTGCGGATAATAATACGGTGACGATTGCTACGGAAAGAAACTACGAGAAAGGTAACTCATCCAAGCCTTATCAGGCAATCACATCACACTATAAACTGGAGCAAAGTAGTGGTGTTGTCTTGTCGTTTGACGAATACAACAAGAATATCCATTATTATTCCGACCCTCATAACGACGATTTCGGTGTTAATGGAAAAGGATTTGAAGCTGATCATGAATATCGTATTCTCTCTGCATCCGCAGACAGTGTGATTCTTCTTGGAAAGAAGCACAGCAACAGACTGAGATTGATTCCTGCCCCAGTGGCTGAGACTGGCTGGCAGAAATACTTTGACCAAGTAAATGATGTTGAGGACAACATGTCATGTTTTTACTATAATCTTGCCGTTGGTGACAAATCTTATGACGTGAATTTCAATACGGGTGTCCGCCTATTGCAAGTAGCTGTTCCTGTTGAAGATGGCTTTAACTACCTAAAGGTACCCTACACGGTTTCTAACGAGGGATTTGAATTCTATGAGCCATTGGAACTTAATGGTAAGGTTATTACTGGTTTTAAGAACGCAAATACAGAAACCTATAAGGAAAAGAACAATAACGATGTTGAGCTTCAGTGTATTATCTATCCACTCTTTGACCTGCTCACGAAGGGTACTTACTACTTCGCATACAGTAAGTTGAGTCCAGCTGCACAACCATATTGGTATAGCATGTATAACACCTGTCTGACTAAAGAAAAAGAGACTATCAGCTACATGTATCTTGGCGTCTGTTCAACAGGACAATTTGGCTTACAGTTCAAGAGTGGCAGCTATGTGGGACGGTGGTATTTTGAAGCAGAGAGAATTGCCGATGATGAGATTTCCTTAAAAATGAAAAGCTATGACAGTAATGGTAAGTACTATTACAATAATGCTGGAGGAAAAAACGTTGCTTACACATTGGGATCCACATCTGGTGCAAAGTTTAAACTTTCAACCGACAACATTAAGATGCCAACTTATATCCGGATCGAGAACAAGGCAAATCCTGATATGTGGATGATCATGGAGCCATCAAACATAACTAATCCATTCAGTAAGTAAAAGGAACGAATAATCTAACATGACCTTAAAGTCCTTCGCTGTTTATATGGCGAAGGACTTTTTATAAGGAAATAACGGTTCGGCCTACTTAGCTTTAACCACTAAAGGAGGTGAACTTGTCCTTTAACGAGGGTGGATTTAAAGGGTAAAGACCCTCTTGATATCAACTAAATCACCTACGTTTAATAAGTAAATCCACCTTAAATACCCATTAAGGCTATAGCATAAAGTGACAAGAACTAATCCTGCAACAAAAGGTTGTGATGAAGACCTTATTTTCTGGATATCACCATCTTTTTACCACCAACAAGATATAATCCCGGCACTAACCGACGAATGTCTGTACCCACATAACGTCCGTCGAGGGTATAAATGCGGTTATCAATGAACGGCTGGACAGCATTTACCTCGTAGATGCCGGTAGAGACATTACAGAATACCAAGACCTCGTCAAGGAAAAAACGTTTACCACCAGTCAGAAACGTTATTTCCGCATCACCAGTACCAATAAACTGTGTTTTACAATCCGTCCACTTATTAGCAGAGAGTTGGAACGTGCTGGGGGTACAACGGATTTGTTCATTCTTTATAATAATGTCAATCTCATCATCATTATCTCCCCATGGTGCTGCCTTAAAAGACAAGGAATCACCATCTTCAACCATTATCACAGGTGTAGATGTTAAACCTTGTACTTTTCCAGAACCATAAAATGCACATTGATCACCCCCTCTCGCAAAGGATGTAACCCAGTCATTATGATCTGGATAATAATCAGTCCAGTTTGAAACATTAATATTACCCCAGACGCCATCATTTCCACCTGATCCTTTGCAATCATCAAAACTCTCATAGAAAATAGTATCTCCTTTTTCAACATCCCCGCTATGGGAATCATCATAATCAAATGAGAAGGAGATCGATCCATCATCATTTTGGGTAATGTCATACACCTTTTTATTAAGGTTTTTAGTCCCATCAGTATTCCTATTAAATAGCTTTGCCGCTGGGCTGGTAGTATTACCGAAACTATTGTTGCTGCCATAGGGATAGGTATCGGTAGCCATATCCGAAAAATCGTAATAACGGTTATTCTCAATAGTGGAATATCTATAAATATTATCTGCCGCTATCCAGGTCATCCGCTGATGGTTAGCCACATCATTGACAGTATTCTCTTCCCATGCAGTAGCACTATAGTCAACATGTAATATCAGCAGTCCTTTACCGGGCAAAGCCTCATCCCAGTTTGTCTGCTGACGGTTTTCCAACAAGAAATACTCATTTTCATTCCTGTCGTTATACAGGATATAACTGTCTCCTCCCTCACTCAGGGCTTTCATATCAGTAACTGCCGTAGGTTCTGAAAGCACAATAGGCTCCTTCCATCCGGCCACCCAACGCTCATAACTGGTATATCCGGCAGGAAGGAAACCGTCATCATTGTAGGCACCACTGTCCATCAGGTCCCAATAGCCCATACCCTGCGCCTTGTAATTCGTATCATAGAAGTCGGGATATCCCAAGCAGTGACTGAACTCATGACAGATCGTGCCGATGCCGTCGATCATCCAACTCTTCACATTTCCTTGCCAATCAAGCTCATCAGGCTGTAGCTCGCACCCACAGGCATAGGTATTGATAAGCACATCATTCAGTGTTATCGTCTGATAGGCAGAAGACAAGTCCCACTCGTGTGGCCATATCGTATCGTCATCACCATAATTAGCCTCACCCGGTCCGGCATACAACAGGTACACCTGATCCACCTCACCGTCACCATCCCAGTCGTATTTCGAGAAATCCACCGAGTCTTTGACAGCCATGATAGCATCGTAGGCGAACTCACCGTCTCGAATATCATTCCATTCGCCATCGATTAAGACGTTTTTTCCATAATAGACATAGGTAGTATCCAGCTTTACGGGGCCCACCAGATCGAAGGTCAGTTGGAAGAGTCCTTCACTCTGCGCATAGAAATAGTCGTACACACTCCCCTCGAAACCATCCTCATGGCGGAAATTCTTTTCATTGGCTACCCTTTCGAAATAAGATTTGTCATGCTTGGCATCGAACGACTGGTCGCTGAACTCCACCAAGATGATGAGTCCTTTCTTCTCACCAATCAGTCCGCCAGTGCTCTTTGCCCTCTTTGCCTGTCTTGCGTTTCTGCGCAATCTGTTAGCCGTATTGAGCTTCTTTGTCCGCGCGGTAAGCTGCTCCTTATCGATCTGCTGGTAAAAAGTGGTCTCGGGCACACGCTGATAGGCATTACCCAAGGAATCTTCCAGGTAATGCAATCGCTCATCACCCCGCAACATAACTTTCACTTTAGTGCCATCTGCCAACGTTATCACCCGCCACTGTCCAGGTTTGGCAGGGATCGCAAAAGCGCTTGCCATAAAGAAGGAGAACAGCAAAGAAAATATAACAAATCTTTTACTCATGTATGTCCATTAGAAAATATTAGAATGCAAAAATAAATATAATATTTGAAATCCTCGTAATAATTTGATAAGAAAAAAGAAATATCTCTAACATACATATGCAAACATTTGGAATTATAAACGATAATTATTATATTTGCGAAGAAGAGCAGCATATGCATGATTAATGTACATGATATGACTCATTATTAGTATATTAAATCTTTATGAATAACGATATGAAAAGAAAACTGACATTTGTGATTCTCCTGCTGATAATGGCAGGACTGAATAGTTCCTGCAGCGATGAAAATCTAGACTACGAGGATATCATCTTTGAAAAGAACCCCACATCACTTGAAGGGACTTGGCATCTTATGAAAGTAAGTGCTGGGGTTAGCGGTATTCAAGAGTATAATCCAGGTGATATAACAATCACTTTCAATGAATCAAAAAACACAATTACAACAAAAGCCAACAAAGGAGAACACGCTGACTTCCTAAATAACGGCACCTACCACTACACGACATCTACAAAAAAATACCGGTATTATACTTACCAATGGGTTGAGGGAGAAGCCTCTGTGATAAACATTGATATTGAAGACAACATGCATAAATGGACTATTGAATACATTTATCGCATCAATGACGGTGGGTTAGTATTCGACGGGGGCATTGCTAATGACGGCCCTGGCTATTATTTCAAAAAACAATTGAGTAATGCAAAATAAAGATATGAAAAGAAAACTGACATTAGCGATTCTCCTGCTGATAATGGCAGGGCTGAACAGTTCCTGCAGCGATAATTACGAAGAAACAGTCATTGACGACAACTCAGAGGTACTAGGCGACGTTATTTATGACGGATGGGACAATACCGACATCTATATTTCTAACCCTCTGAAAGCTTTTTTCAGAGAAGAATTGCACCGCCCTAGTTGGGACGATAAAGGGAATGAACATAAGACGTTCTTTGAACAAGGAGAGTATAATGATGAGAAATGTCTGATGATTAACAGTCAGCA
>CADBSW010000010.1 GCA_902797505.1 uncultured Prevotellaceae bacterium
ACAAAAAGTCCCAACCTTGCGATTGGGACTTAGGCGCTTCAGGATGGGCTTGAACCAACGACCCCCTGATTAACAGTCAGGTGCTCTAACCAACTGAGCTACTGAAGCAGTGCGTTATTTCTTAATTGCGGATGCAAAGGTAAGGTGTTTTTTTTAATCCACCAAACTTTTTGGAGAAAAATTTTAGAAAACTGATAAAATACAATAAAATTCTCCATAAATAATAGGATATAAGCAGTGAATAATGTATTTTTGCATTCAAAAATTGAGGTGTACAGATGAAAAAGTCTTTTCTTTCCTTTTTGTTGGTGCTCATAGCGTCCTCGGGGATTTATGCACAGAAGCAGGATGATCATAACTTTACGGTGGCAAAGAATATGGAGATATTCAATGCTATCTACCGTAATCTGGATATGATGTATGTGGATACCTTAGATGCCGATCAGGTGATAGGGAACGGCATTAACAGAATGCTGCAGTCGCTGGACCCTTATACCGTGTATTATCCTGAAGATAAGACGAAGGACCTGAAACAGATGATGACCGGTAAGTATGCTGGTATCGGAGCGCTGATACGGTATAATATGCAAATAAAAAACGCAGTTATCGATGAACCGTATGAAGGTACTCCTGCAGCTAAGGCTGGCTTGAAAAAAGGTGATGTCATATTGAGTATTGACGACTCTACCATGGTAGGGAAAGACAATGCCTATGTAAGTAACCATCTGCGTGGTGAAGCAGGAACCACCTTTTTGCTGAAGATCCGTCGTCCCGGCACAGGAAAGATATTACAGAAGAAGATCACCCGTGAGAGTATACAGTTACCATCCTTGCCATATTACGGGTTGCAAGACCATCAGATAGGATATATCAATCTGAATAGTTTTACTGAGAATTGCTCAAGGGAGGTGAGAAAAGCCTTTATTGAGATGAGAGATCAGGGAATGAAAGGACTCGTTTTCGACCTTCGTGGTAATGGAGGTGGTTCGGAGTCGGAGGCTGTGAATATCGTCAACATGTTTGTGCCGAAGGGAATTACCGTCGTTTCCAATCGTGGAAAGATGAAACGTGGTAACCATGAATACAAGACTATGGTAGAACCTCTCGACACGGTGATGCCAATAGTGGTGTTGGTGAATGGTGAGACGGCCAGTGCCAGTGAGATAACCAGTGGCGCACTACAGGATCTTGACCGTGCGGTTATTCTCGGAACTCGAACATATGGAAAGGGACTGGTGCAGTTGCCTATCGATTTGCCATACAATACCCAGATGAAACTGACTACCAGCCACTACTATATTCCGAGTGGCAGATGTATTCAAGCTATCAACTATAAGCATGGTAATGGCGGTTCTGTGGAGCATATCCCAGATTCTCTGACGAAGGTGTTCCATACCCTTCATGGCAGAGAAGTACGTGATGGTGGTGGTATCAAGCCAGATGTGGAGTGCAGACCAGACTCTCTACCTAATATTATTTATTATCTGAGTGCCTCTGGTCAGGATTCTACCGAGGTGATGTTCAACTGGGTAACGAATTATATATCAACTCATGAGACCATCGGACCGGCAGCCACCTTCGATATCACAGATGCTGAATATGAGGATTTCAAGAAGAAAGTGGTGGAAAGCGGGTTTAAGTACGATCCCGAAAGCGATAAGGTCATGGAAACCCTGAAGAAGGTGATGCAATTTGAAGGTTATTATGATGAGGCTAAAGAAGAGTTTGAGCGTCTTCAGAAGAAGCTTACTCATGATCCGGGTCATGATTTAGATTTGCATAAGGACCTTGTCAAACAGGTGTTGGCCAGTGAGATCGTGGCGGCTTACTATTATCAAAAGGGAGTTATTCAGAATACCATCCGGTCAGATAAACAAATCAAGGAAGCCTATCGTCTGTTGCTTGATAATGAGGAATATAGACGTATTTTGAGTCCAAAACAATAATTTTTGTTATAAATAAGGGAAAATATTTGCAAGGTTGCGGATTTATTCGTAATTTTGCATCCGTTCAGTGGAATGAGGGGCTGCAAAGCTCCTCATTTTCATTTAATATAATAGTTATGATTGATAAAAACGTTGTAAAAGATTTAGTGGAGCAATGGTTGGAAGGAAAGGATTACTTTCTGGTAGACGTTGCGATTAGTGTTGACAACAAGATTGTAGTAGAGATTGACCATGCCGATGGTGTGTGGATTGAAGACTGTGTGGAGCTGAGCCGTTTTATAGAGGATCATTTGAACAGAGACGAAGAAGACTTTGAATTAGAAGTAGGTAGTGCTGGTTTAGGGCAGCCATTTAAGGTTCATCAGCAGTATGAGAACTTTGTAGGAAAAGACGTAGAGGTGCTCGACGCTGATGGAAAGAAATATAAAGGATTGCTTTCAAAGGTGGAAGGTAATGACTTTACCGTCCTTTGCAAGGAGAAGATAAAGGTGGAAGGAAAGAAGCGCCCTGTGATGCAGGAGGTAGCCCATACCTTCCAGATGGATCAAGTGAAGTATACAAAATATTTAATAAGTTTCAAATAAGCTATGGCAGCAATAAAGAAAGAGACAGAAAGCGTGAACATGCTGGATGCCTTCAAAGAGTTTACGACCGATAAGAGCATCGATCGTACCGCGTTGGTGAGTGTGCTCGAGGAGAGCTTCCGTAATGTGATTACCAAACTCTTTGGTAGTGATGAGAATTTTGATGTTATTGTCAACCCGGATAAGGGTGACTTTGAGATCTATCGCAACCGTGTAGTGGTTCCCGATGGTGAGGTGGAAGATGAGAATCGTGAGATTAGTCTTTCTGATGCACAGAAGATAGAAGATGACTATGAGGTAGGTGAGGACGTGTCAGAGCGTGTGGACTTTGCAAAGTTTGGCCGTCGCGCGATCCTGAACCTTCGTCAGACCTTGGCTTCAAAGGTGCTTGAGCTCGAGCACGATAATCTTTATAATAAATATAAGGATCGCGTAGGACAGGTGGTAAGCGGTGAGGTTTATCAGGTATGGAAGCGCGAAGTGTTGCTGGTGGATGATGACAACAATGAGTTGATCTTGCCGAAGAGCGAGCAGATTCCCGGTGACCAGTATCGTAAGGGTGAGACCATCCGTGCCGTCATAGCTCGTGTGGACAACGAGAATAACAATCCCAAGATTATCCTCAGTCGTACCTCTCCTGTATTCTTGGAGCGACTGCTTGAGGCAGAGGTGCCTGAGATCAATGATGGTCTTATCACCATCAAGCGTGTAGCACGTATGCCGGGTGACCGCGCAAAGATTGCCGTTGAGAGCTATGATGAGCGCATTGATCCTGTTGGCGCTTGTGTCGGTGTGAAGGGTAGTCGTGTTCATGGCATCGTTCGTGAACTGTGTAATGAGAATATTGACGTAATCAACTATACTTCGAATACAAAATTGTTCATTCAGCGTGCGCTGAGTCCTGCCAAGGTTTCCAGCATTAATATTGATGAGGAAAACAAGAAGGCCGAGGTTTACCTGCGTCCTGAGGAGGTTAGTCTGGCTATCGGTCGTGGTGGTATGAACATTAAGTTGGCAAGTATGTTGACTGAATATACAATTGATGTTTATCGTGAGGTTGACTCTACAGAGGATGATGAGGATATCTATCTGGATGAGTTCTCAGATGAGATTGATCAGTGGGTGATCGATGCTATCAAGTCTATAGGTCTTGATACGGCTAAGGCTGTGCTGAATGCCCCACATGAGATGCTGGTGGAGAAGGCTGATCTTGAGGAAGAAACTGTTGATCAGGTGTTGCGTATATTGAAGGCAGAATTTGAACAATAAGAAGTACTGAATGAGTTATAGATTAAATAAAGCGATTCGTGAATTGAACATAGGACTTCAAACAGCCGTTGAATTCCTTGAGAAGAGAAGTGATCTGGGTGAGGTCCGTGCCGATCTTAGCTTTAAGCTGTCTGATGCGCAGTATGATGCGCTGGTAAAGCAGTTTAAGAAAGATAAAGAGGTAAAAGGACTTGCCGACAAACTCTTCCAGAAGCATCCGAAAGAGAAGAAGAAACCTGCTGAGCGTGAAGAAACGCAGGTTAGCAATATTGGTGTTAAGCAGCAGTTTAAGCCTTTAGGAAAGATTGACCTGAGCAATCTCGGAAAGAAAACAGAGCCTGCAAAACCTGCTGAGGAAGTAGCTCCTGTTAAAGAGGAGGTTGTTGAGGCCCCGAAGGAAGTGAAGGAGGCTGTTGCTGTGGAAGAACCTCAGGTAGAGAAGCCTGCGGCAGAAGAACCTGTCGTAAAGACAGAGCAAGCTGTTGAGGAAAAACCGGTGGAAGTGGTGGAAACTCAGCCTCAGGAAGTTGTTGAGACACCTGTTGTAGAGCAGAAGGTTGAATCCGCTCCTGTTGAGGAGAAAAAAGAAGAAAAGACTCCTTCTGTAGAAGAGACTGCTCCTGTAAAAGAAGAAATCGTTGAACAGCCGGAGGAAACCAAGACCGTTTCCGAGGGAACGACAGATACTGGCGTTTTCGTGTTGAACAGTGAGAAGAAGTTGGCACCAAAGGTGAATGTTCTCGGTAAGATTGACCTTGACTCCCTGAACCAGAGTACTCGTCCTAAGAAAAAGTCAAAGGAGGAGAAACGCAGAGAGCGCGAGGAGAAATCAATGCAGCAGGGTAACGGTAATAACGAGAAGAAGAAACGTGCTCGTATCACGAAGGAGCGTGTAGATATCGATGCTGCTGCCCGTCAGCCGATGAACAACGGTGGAAAAGGCAACAAGAACAATAATAACAATAATCAGAATGCCGCTGCCGCTGGAAAGAAGAACAAGAAGAAGCGCATCCAGAAACCTCTGGAGGTTAACGAAGAGGATGTAGCACGTCAGGTAAAAGAGACGCTTGCCCGTCTTACCAGCAAGAACCAGAATAAGAAAGGCGCCAAGTATCGTCGTGAGAAGCGTGATGCCGTTCAGGAGCATCTGCGTGAGCAGGCTGCTGAGGAAAGGGCTGAGAGCAATGTTCTGAAGCTGACCGAGTTCGTTACCGTTAGTGAGTTGGCTACGATGATGAATGTCGGTGTCAACCAGGTTATCGGTACCTGTATGAGTATCGGTATCATGGTAAGTATCAACCAGCGTCTGGATGCTGAGACCATTAATATCGTAGCTGATGAGTTCGGCTTTAAGACAGAATATGTCAGTGCTGAGGTACAGAACGCTATTACCGAGGAGGAAGATGATGAGAACGACTTGGTAGCTCGTGCACCGATCGTTACCGTGATGGGACATGTTGACCATGGTAAGACCAGTCTGCTCGACCATATCCGCAATACCAATGTGATTGCCGGTGAGGCCGGAGGTATCACCCAGCATATCGGTGCTTACAATGTGAAGCTTAACGATGGTAGGGAGATTACCTTCTTGGATACTCCAGGACACGAGGCTTTCACCGCCATGCGTGCCCGTGGTGCACAGGTGACGGATATCGCTATCATCATCATTGCTGCCGACGACAGTGTGATGCCTACTACGAAAGAGGCCATCGCCCATGCACAGGCAGCCAACGTACCAATGGTCTTTGCTATCAATAAGATTGATAAGCCCGGTGCTAACCCAGATAAGATCCGTGAAGACTTGGCAAATATGAACCTCTTGGTAGAAGACTGGGGCGGAAAGTACCAGTGTCAGGAGATTAGTGCCAAGAAGGGTATCGGTGTGGATGAACTGTTGGAGAAAGTGCTGTTAGAGGCCGAGATGCTCGACCTGAAAGCCAATCCTAACCGTAAGGCTACGGGTTCTGTCATTGAGAGTTCTTTGGATAAGGGTCGTGGTTATGTGTCAACCCTGTTGGTTAGCAACGGAACACTGAAGATTGGTGATGTGGTGATCGCAGGAACAAGCTACGGACGTATCAAGGCGATGTTCAACGAGCGTAACCAGCGCATCACATCAGCAGGACCATCTGACCCTGTGATTATCCTTGGTCTGAACGGTGCTCCTACTGCCGGCGATTCCTTCCATGTGATGGATAGTGAGCAAGAGGCCCGTGAGATTGCTAACAAACGTACTCAGTTGCAGCGTGAGCAGTCACTGCGTACCACGAAGACCGTAGGTCTTGATGATATCTCTCATCGTATTGCTTTGGGTGAGTTCCACGAGTTGAACATCATCGTGAAGGGTGATACCGACGGTTCTATCGAGGCACTCTCTGACTCATTCATCACACTGTCAACCGAAAAGGTACAGGTGAATGTGATCAGCAAGGCTGTTGGACAGATTTCTGAGAACGATGTGATGTTAGCCAGTGCTTCTACCGACTGTATCATCGTCGGTTTCCAGGTTCGTCCTTCTGCAGAGGCTCGTCGTCTGGCAGAGCGTGAGGGTGTTGAGATCAATACCTATTCTATTATCTATGATGCCATCAACGAGGTGAAGTCTACGATGGAGGGTATGCTCGACAAGGTTATCAAGGAGCAGATCACTGGTGAGATCGAGGTGAAGCAAGTCTTCAAGATCTCTAAGGTGGGTACCGTTGCCGGTGGTCTTGTTATCGACGGTAAGGTTCACAACAAAGACAAGGCACGTGTCATCCGCGATGGTATCGTCGTTCACACTGCAAAGATCGATGCTCTGAAGCGCTATAAAGACGATGCGAAAGAGGTGGCAACAGGACTGGAGTGTGGTATCTCTTTGGTGAACTTCAACGATATCCAGGTAGGTGACACCATCGAGACATTTACAGAGATAGAAGTACAGCAAACATTATAATGAGTAACAACAACGAGTTTGTACGTCAGGTGGCGGAGCAGAAATATCAGTTTGGCTTCACTACTGACGTACATACTGATATTATAGATAAGGGACTTAATGAGGATGTTGTCCGACTGATCTCCGCCAAGAAGGGTGAACCGGAGTGGCTGTTGGAGTTCCGTCTGAAGGCTTTCCGTTATTGGCAGACACTTAAACAGCCTACATGGGGACATGTCCATCTGCCTGATATCGACTATCAGGCTATTTCTTACTATGCCGATCCGATGGCAAAGAAGAAGGAGGAGGGCAAGAAAGAGATCGACCCCGAGTTGATGAAGACCTTCGATAAGTTGGGTATCCCATTGGAGGAGCGCCTGGCACTGAGTGGTACGGCGGTGGATGCTATCATGGACTCTGTGTCGGTGAAGACCACCTTCAAGGAGAAACTGGCAGAGAAAGGTATCATCTTCTGTTCTATCGGTGAGGCAATACAGCAACATCCGGATCTTGTCAGAGAATATCTGGGTTCGGTAGTGCCCTATCGTGATAATTTCTATGCAGCTTTAAACAGTGCTGTGTTCAGTGACGGTTCTTTCGTGTATATCCCCAAGGGGGTACGCTCACCCATGGAACTGAGCAGTTATTTCCGTATCAATGCTCGTAATACCGGACAGTTTGAGCGTACGTTGATCGTAGCTGAAGATGACAGTTATGTTTCTTATCTCGAAGGGTGTACAGCACCTATGCGTGATGAGAATCAGTTGCATGCCGCTATCGTAGAGATTATCGTGAAAGACCGTGCGGAGGTGAAATACTCTACCGTACAAAACTGGTATCCCGGTGATGAACAGGGTAGGGGCGGTGTCTTCAACCTTGTTACAAAGCGAGGTGACCTGCGCGGACATCATTCTAAACTGTCATGGACACAGGTAGAGACGGGTTCGGCTATAACATGGAAATACCCTTCATGTATCCTTCGTGGTGATGACTCCGTGGCAGAGTTCTACAGCGTGGCTGTCACTAACCATTATCAGGAGGCGGATACAGGTACGAAGATGATACATATCGGTAAGAACACGCGTTCTACGATTATCTCCAAAGGTATCAGTGCAGGACATAGCCAGAACAGTTATCGTGGTTTGGTGCGTGCTACTGCCAATGCGGATAATGCCCGTAACTACAGTAGTTGTGACTCACTCTTGCTGGGATCTGACTGTGGCGCCCATACCTTCCCCTATATGGATGCCCATAACGATACGGCCATCTTCGAGCATGAGGCAACCACCAGTAAGATATCAGAAGAGCAACTCTTCTATTGCAATCAGCGAGGTATTCCCACCGAACAGGCTGTCGGCTTGATTGTCAATGGGTATGCCAAGGAGGTGCTTAACAAACTCCCGATGGAGTTTGCGGTGGAGGCACAGAAATTATTATCAGTAACACTTGAGGGAACAGTAGGATAAATACTATCATGGCTATATACAAATATATAAATATATTAAGATTATCCTTATTCGTCTATATATTAATATTGGGTAATGTTTCAGTAAGTGGACAAAAGAAATCCACCAAAG
>CADBSW010000011.1 GCA_902797505.1 uncultured Prevotellaceae bacterium
TGCCCCGCCTATGCTGTGTCGCCCCTACGGGGCTTATATATATTGGGGGATATTATCTCCCACGGGGGTTAACACCCCCGCCTATGCTCTGGCGCCCTACGGGCTGATCATGTCTCTGCGCATCTCCACTTCCACCTAAATATCTGCAAAAACTTTGTTATCAATAAGATACATAAAATCAATCTCCACCTAATCCCCACTACATCTCCACTAAATCTCCACTGATATCCGTGTAGTTTCTACGTCTTGTCGTAAAACAAATCATATCAACTTATTCTTTGATCAAAAAACGAATGGGGGGCAATGGCCCGGCCCATGGTACTCAATGGCCCGGCCAATAGTACTCAATGGTCCGGCCAATGAGCCGCAAACGAACGACCAATAAGCCCCCTCCGACTCCCCCAAAGGGGGAGAGAGATAAAAAAGGGATTACTATTGCTATCAGGTATACTTATAACTGTTTTGAAAGGTGATTATAACTGGTGGAAAAGAGTATCTTTACTAGTGTAAAAAGGTACTATAACTATCCCAAGTAATCACTGAATTCAACGGGGACATTTAGAAAAAGCTGAGGTAGAAGGAAGGTAGAATGAAAACATCATCGCAAGAATCGCGATAAAACGGATCATTTCAGCTCCGTCCCCATTTGATCCAAATAATCAAATAAAAATCCGGGGATTAGGTTCCCCGGATTATCTGTTTATCATGCCTTCTTTACTTTCGTCGCATGAATAAAGTAAGTAATCAAGGCGATGTAAGCGATCAGTGAAACGAACTGCGACAGCGGATTGGCGAGCCATGTCTCGTTGATCGGGTTGAAGCCGATGAAGCGGAGCAGGGCACTGACAACACCCATCAGGGCACCACCGGCAATGAATCCACTGGCA
The DNA here is from genome assembly GCA_902797505.1 of uncultured Prevotellaceae bacterium. Lineage (GTDB taxonomy): Bacteria > Bacteroidota > Bacteroidia > Bacteroidales > Bacteroidaceae > Prevotella. Next base: position 888 of record CADBSW010000011.1, read on the forward strand.
ATCAGAGTACCCTTCTCACCACGGTCCTTATTCACCTGCTCATCCTTACTGCGACTGGTGACATACCAGTTGACGGCACCTCCCACGAGCAGTGGGATATTCAACTCCAGTGGGATGAACATACCCAAGGCGAACGCCAGGGCAGGTATATTAAAATAGGTGAGGATCAGGGCGATGACCGCACCGATACCATAGAGTGCCCAAGGAGCACCCACACCACTCATCAACGGCTCGATGACAGCTGCCATAGCATTAGCCTGAGGAGCAGCAAGCTCACCGCTGGAGAAGTCGTAAGTCTTGTTCAGAAGGATCATCACACCACCCACGGTAGCGGCAGATACCAAGGTACCCAAGAACTTCCATGTCTCCTGCTTCTGCGGAGTAGTGCCGAGCCAGTAACCGATCTTCAAGTCAGTGATGAAAGCACCGGCAACAGCCAAGGCCGTACATACCACACCACCCATAATCAGGGCAGCCACCATACCACCAGGACCCTTTAGTCCGACAGCCACCATCACGACAGAAGCTAAGATAAGGGTCATCAGCGTCATACCGGAAACAGGGTTCGTTCCCACGATAGCAATAGCGTTGGCAGCCACGGTAGTAAACAGGAAGGCGATGACAGCCACCAACAGGATACCCACGATGGCAAACATCAGATTATCCATCACACCAAACCAGAAGAAGAAGAAGGTAATGATCAGTGTGATAGCGGATCCGATGGCAATGATCTTAAAGGAGATGTCACGCTGCGTGCGCAACTGATCACGAGAAACACTGCTGCCACCCTTCATCTCTTTCGTGGCAAGGGATACCGCACTCTTGATGATTCCCCAGCTCTTTACGATACCGATCACACCGGCCATGGCGATACCACCGATACCGATAGACTTACCGTATGCCTTGAAGATAGCCTCGGGAGTCATATCACCCACAGCCGTGGTGATGCTCGGATCCCACATGTTCAGCACCTCATTGGGGAACAGCAGCGCCATTCCCGGCACGATGATCCACCAGACAGCCAGAGAACCCAAGCAGATGATAAAGGCATATTTAAGACCGATGATATAACCGAGTCCGAGCACAGCGGCACCCGTATTCACCTTAAAGACTAACTTCGCATGGTCTGCCAACGATTCACCCCAACCGATCATACGGGTGGTGACATTCTCATTCCACCAACCAAAGGTAGCCACGATGAAATCATACAATCCACCGATGATACCCGCAAACAACAGAGGCTTAGCCTGAGAACCGCCTTTCTCTCCGGATACCAGCACCTGTGTGGTAGCGGTAGCCTCCGGGAAAGGATACTTGCCGTGCATATCACTGACGAAATACTTACGGAAGGGGATCAGGAACAGGATGCCTAAGATACCTCCGAGCAGAGAACTGAGGAAGATATTGATAAACGGAGCACTGATCTCGGGGTATTTTGCCTGCAGGATATAGATGGCCGGCAGGGTGAAGATAGCACCTGCCACCACAGCACCCGAACAGGCACCGATACTCTGGATAATCACGTTTTCTCCTAATGCCTGCTTACGTTTGGCAGCGGTAGACACACCCACGGCAATGATAGCGATAGGGATAGCAGCCTCAAACACCTGACCCACCTTCAGTCCGAGGTAGGCAGCAGCGGCAGAGAAGAGCACCGCCATCACGATACCCCATGTCACCGACCAGCCATTCACCTCTGGATACTGGTTTTTCGGAGACATGATCGGCTCATACGATTCACCTTCTTTCAATTCCCGAAACGCATTCTCGGGCAGTTGAACGTCTTCTTTCTTCATATTTATTCTTTTAGGTTAATAATCACTTGTTGGAAACATCCACATCCGTACGCTTCTTATTCTTCACCTTGATATGGTCGAAGCCCTCACCATACACACCGATAACGGCACTCTGGGAAACGAAGGCGGCAGGATCTATCTCGTTGATCAACTGGAAGATGATGCTTGCCTCACGCTGCTTGGCGAGCACGAACAACATCTTCACCTCACGACCACTGAAGAAGCCCTGTGAGTTGATGACGGTACATCCACGGTGAGGATTGCTGTTGATGGCCCTTCCGATCTCCTCGTATTTTTCAGAGATAATAAAGAACTGCACACTGCGGCGCATGGAGTTGACCACCTGGTCGATGCAGAAAGCCGTGATGATGAGCACCACATAACCATAGATAACGCGCTCGAAATCATGCAATACCAGATAACTGGAGGAGATGATGATGATATCACAGAGTAGGATCACCCTACCCAAGGAGATATCCCGGTACTTATTGATGATGGCGGCAACAATGTCGGTGCCACCCGTACTGCCGTTGCTGGCCAAGCCCAAGCCCACGCCACAACCGCAGAAGCAGGCTCCGATGACGGCAGCCATAAAGGGTTGATCCTTCAACAGCTGCATACCAGCCGTATATTCCTGCATGATGGAGATAGCTGTGGTCAGCACAACGATGCCATAGATCGTCTTGATGCAGAATTTCAGTCCGAGTACCCTCAGGGCAGCAACCATCAGGAGGGCGTTGATCACAAAGTAAGATACCTGCACAGGCACACCTGTTCCCCAGAAGATGACAGAGGAGATACCCGGCACACCACCCGTGGTGATGTTGTTAGGCAAAAGGAAAACGGTCCAACCAATACAGTAGGACAACATTGCAATCGCGATCAACAGGTAGTCATGTCCTTCCTGTATCAGTTTTTTTCTTGTTATCGTCATTTCATTAATATATTTATTAGTTCTTCCATACCTGCCGAGGCACCCTTCTGAATCTGCTTCAGCATGGGGATACCACCGGCATTCACCTCTTTCGGATCGATCAGATAGACAGGGACATTGCTCCTGACATACCTTACCAATCCCGCTGCCGGATAAACCACCAGCGACGTACCTATGATGATAAAGATATCCGCCGTGGATGCTTCCTCTGCGGCAATGCCGATATTAGGCACTCCTTCTCCGAAAAAAACAATATAAGGGCGCAGCAATGAGCCATCGCCAGCCTTGTCGCCGGGATGTACCTCCAACGCCGGTGCCTTCAGTTCCTTGATATAACGGGGATCGTCCACATCCCTGCTCGAACAGACCTTCATCAGTTCGCCATGCAGGTGGATGACCTTTGAGGAGCCGGCCATCTCATGGAGGTTATCGACATTCTGTGTGACAACCACCACCTCATATTGTTCCTCCAACTTCGCCACAAGCTGATGCCCTTTATTCGGTTTTGCCTCCACCAGCTTCTTGCGCAACATATTATAAAAATTGTTCACATAAACAGGGTCTTCCTCCCATGCTTCATGGGTGGCCACACGGGATACGGGGTGGTTCTCCCATAAGCCGTCGGCATCACGGAAAGTGCTCAGTCCGCTTTCCACCGACATGCCCGCTCCTGTCAATACTACGATCTTTTTCATGCTATTATTCTTAAGAATGCACAAAATTAGTGATTTTTTTCCAATTAGCACAAGTTAATAAGAGAAAATTATTACCTTTGCACATTGTTTAAAAAATATATACAAATAGAATGGATAAACTAAGTTACGGTTTAGGACTTGGAATTGGTCAGCAACTGGCCTCTATGAATATTGAGCAACTGAATCTGGATGATTTTATGTGCGCCATCAAGGATATCCTCAACAATAACGAGTTGAAGGTAAACCATCGTGAGGCACAGGAGATCGTGCAGCAGTATTTCATGAAGAAAGAGCAGGAGATGCAGAAAGAGCGTGAGGAGAAGGGAAAGCTCGCCAAGAAAGAGGGTGAGGAGTTCCTGAAGGCCAACGCCCAGAAGCCCGATGTGATCACACGTCCCAGCGGACTGCAGTATATGGTATTGAAAGAAGGTACCGGTAAGAGTCCGAAAGCTTCCGACACCGTGAAGTGCCACTATGAGGGATTCCTCATCGACGGCACAGTCTTCGATAGTAGTGTACAGCGCGGTGAGCCCGCCACCTTCCCACTGAACCAGGTGATTGCCGGATGGACAGAAGGTCTGCAGTTGATGAAAGAGGGTGGAAAGACCCGTTTCTTCATCCCTTACCTCTTGGCATACGGTCCGAGCGGTGCCGGTCAGAGCATTCCTCCCTATGCTGCCCTCATCTTTGATGTGGAACTGATCGAAGTCAAGTAAAATGATAAATGGAAAATGGAAAATTTAAAATTATAATTACGAAAATGAAAAAGTTTAGTTTTTTAGCTATTGCAGCTATCGTTGCTTTGATGGTATCTTGCCAGTCAGGAACACCGAAAGCAAATCTGAAGAATGACGTGGATACCCTGAGCTATGCTATCGGTATGGCACAGACACAGGGTCTGAAGGATTATCTTGTTGAGCGTATGGGTATTGACACCGCATACATGGATCAGTTTATCAAAGGTCTTAACGAAGGTGCCAACGCTGGCGACGACAAGAAGCAGGCAGCTTACTATGCAGGTATCCAGATTGGTCAGCAGATCTCTAACCAGATGGTGAAGGGTATCAACCACGAGGTATTCGGTAACGACTCTACCAAGACCATCTCTCTGAAGAACTTCATGGCAGGATTTATTACTGGTACTACCAACGGCAAGGGTCTGATGTCAATCGCTCAGGCTCAGGAGACCGCTGAGAGAAAGATCCGTGAGATCAAGACCAAGGAGATGGAGAAGACATTCGGTCCTAACCGTGAGGCAGGTGAGAAATATCTCGCTAACTACGCTAAGGGTGCCGACGTGAAGAAGCTTGGTAACGGCGTATTATATAAGGTGATCAAGGAAGGTAATGGTGAGATTCCTTCTGATACCGCTATGGTAGAGGTGAACTACGAGGGTAAGACTATCGACGGTACTGTATTCGACAGCACTTACAAGCGTGGCAAGCCAGTTACCCTGCGTGCTAACCAGGTGATCAAGGGTTGGACAGAGGCATTGGTACACATGCCTGTTGGTTCTACATGGGAAGTGGTTATTCCACAGGATCAGGCTTACGGCGAGCGCGAGCAGCCACAGATCAAACCTTTCTCTGCACTTATCTTCAAGATCGAGCTCTTGGACATCAAGAAATAAGAATAGGTACATATGAAAAGGATCCTATTGTTAGCACTCACTGTTGCAGTGAGTGCTTCTCTTTTCACTGCACATGCAGACAATAAAAAGAGAAAGAAGAATAAGAAGGTGCAGCAGGTGGTAGAGAAGCCTGTCTCTCTGGTTACCGCCTCCGACTCTGTCAGCTATGCTGCCGGTATGGCCATGACCAACGGTCTGTTACCCTTCCTGAAGAATCAGTATGGTGTTGACGAGGCTTTCATAGATCAGTTTGTGGAAGGTTTCCAGAAGGCGATGAATGAAGGTGTGGGTGATCCCATCAAGGCATATAGTGCCGGTATGCAGATCGCTGCCATGGTAAACGACCGGATGATACCTGGTGAGAAAGCAAAGTTAGCCGGCACACCCGACTCTCTGCAGACAGATCTCTTCGTAAAAGGATTTATCGCCTCACTGAAGAAAGACACCACTCTGTTTAAGAATGCTGATGCCGAATTGCTTTACGAGAAGCGACAGGCTGCCGCACAAGAGGCCAAGAACGAGCGTAATAAGAAAGAAGGTGAGCAGTTCTTAGCAGAGAACAAGACCAAAGAGGGTGTTATCACTACTCCTTCCGGACTGCAGTATAAGATTCTCACAGAAGGAACCGGAGAGGTGGCTGGCAAAAATGATAATGTAACCGTCAAATATGAGGGACGACTGCTCGACGGCACGGTGTTCGACAGCAGTTATGAGCGTACCCCCGACACCATGACCTTCAGCCCCAACCATGTGATCAAAGGATGGACCGAGGCACTCACCATGATGCCCGCAGGCAGTAAGTGGCAACTCTTTATCCCGCAGGAACTGGCATACGGAGCACGTCAGACAGGTGATAAGATAGCCCCCTACTCCACCTTGATATTCACCGTAGAGGTGATCAGTGTTGAGAAACAAGCACAAGAAAAGCAGTAAAATTCTGCGGTTTTGTTGCAAATCTCATTATAATTCCCTATATTTGCTAAAAATTATTTTAGCAGTAGTATTCAGTAACTTTAAAAGAAATGGAAAAGATTGACAACCTTGACAAAAAGATCTTAAGTATATTATCTAAGAACGCACGCATACCCTTTAAGGATGTGGCTGCCGTGTGCGGTGTCTCACGTGCCGCCATCCACCAGCGCGTGCAGCACATGATCGAAGAGGGTGTTATCATGGGCAGCAGCTTTAATGTAAATCCCAAATCGCTGGGTTACAACACCTGCACCTATGTAGGCATCAACCTCGACCGCGGTAATATGTATAAGAGCGTGATCGAGCAGCTAATGCAGATTCCCGAGGTAGTAGAATGCCACTTCACCACTGGTCCGTACACCCTTTTGGTGAAGTTATACGCACAGGATAACGAACAGTTGATGAACCTGCTGAACATCCAGATGCAGAGCATTCCCGGTGTTGTCGCTACAGAGACGATGATCTCACTGGAACAGAGCATCAAGAGAGAAATACCCGTTATTTACGAAGAAGGAAAGAAGAAATAAGTTATGAAGGGATATCATGTACAGGAGTATCTGCAAGAGATCCATGCCACTTATCCGGCAGCCGGAGAACAGCCGGTAATCGGCATAACCAGTAATTTCACCGATGGAGATGCCTCACTGAGAGACCGTTACTACCAGCAAGTCATCAAGGCCGGCGGTACTCCTGTCATGATCCCCCCTGTAGCAGATAAGCAAGTGCTTATCAACACCTTGGACCGTCTCGACGGTATCCTGCTGAGTGGTGGGGCCGACTATAATCCGCTGTGGGCGGGTGAAGAACCGTCACCCAACCTGCATGGCATCAATGCCGTGCGCGACCTTCCGGAGTTGTTACTTACCCAACTGGCCTACAACCGTCAGATACCCATCTTAGGCATCTGTCGCGGTGCACAGACCCTGGCCATGGCTTTAGGGGGTAAGGTGGCGCAGGATATCGAGGAAGAAAGGAAGCGTAACGGTACCAACGAACTGGTTCCTCATATCAAGCATTCGCAGGATGCGGCTCGTGAAGAACTCACCCATAGTGTACAGATCAAGAAAGACTCCGTACTCTACGACCTTTTCAAAGAAGAGAAAATCTTCGTCAACAGCTTCCATCATCAGGCAGTGGCACATCCCGGTAAGCGTTTCCGTGTTACGGCAACAGCTCCTGATGGCACCATTGAAGCCATCGAAAGTTGTGAGTTTAAATCGGTGATGGGTGGGCAATGGCATCCTGAATGGTTAGAGTCGGGCCTGCCCCTCTTCCAATGGTTGGTTGACAAAGCGAAGGAATTCATGCAGGCCAAACAGCTGCACCAACGTATCCTTACCCTTGATACCCATTGCGACACGCCCATGTTCTTTCCACAGGGTATTCATTTCGAGCAGCGCGACCCGAGGATTCTCGTTGACCTGCATAAGATGAACGAGGGACGGCAGGATGCTGTTATCATGGTGGCCTACCTCCCACAACCGAAGATCGGAGAGTACTTCTCACAGTTGGTTTCTTTCGATGTGAAAGGACCGACGGAATATGCCGATCTGATCTTCGACAAGATTGAACAGATCGTAGGTGCCAACCGTCAGTATCTGAGCATTGCCCGCACCCCTGCCGATCTCTATGAAGACAAGCGGAAGGGTCGTAAGAGTATTATGCTGGGTATAGAGAACGGACTGGCACTGAGTCATGATGTATCTAATGTGGCTTATTTCGCCCGTCGGGGTGTGGTATATATCACCCTCTGTCATAACGGTGATAATGATATCTGTGACTCCGCGAAAGGCTGCAATACCCATAATGGTGTGAGTGCCTTTGGTGAGAAGGTAATCCAGGCCATGAACAAAGAAGGTATCATGGTGGATCTCAGTCATGCCAACGAGAAGAGTTTCTACGATGCCCTGCAGATCAGCAGTACGCCGATCGTATGCAGTCATAGCAGTTGTAGGGCTCTTTGCGATCATCCCCGTAACCTGACCGATGACCAGCTCCGTGCCTTGGCAGCCAATGGTGGTGTGGCACAAATCACCCTCTACCATGGATTCCTGCGCAAGGAAGGAGAGGCAACCATCATCGATGCCATCCAGCACCTGGAGCATGCTATCAGTATCATGGGTATCGACCATGTGGGATTAGGCACCGACTTCGATGGAGATGGTGGTGTGAAAGGACTGGCCGACAGCAGTGAGATGATACAGTTTACACAACAACTGCTCCGCCGCCGCTATAGTGAGCGCGACATTGAGAAGATATGGGGTGGCAACTGGCTGCGCGTAATGGCTAACGTACAGCATGTTAGAGGGTAGAGTGTAAAGTGTAGAATGTAGAGTTATGATTACTCAACACAGAGATACTGAGACACTGAGATAATAAATAAAGAAAACTCTGTTTCTCTGTATCTCTGTGTTTTTTTAATATTATAAAAATGAGAAAAAATAGTCTGATTTCTTTGTTCAGCATCCTGCTGGTAGCTTTGTTTTGCACCTCCTGCAAGAGTAATAAGAACATGGCAAATACCGCCGATCTGGTAAGTCCCACCCCTGTGGGTCCCATCTTCAATGCCGACTCTGCCTACGAGTATTGCAAGGCACAGTGCGACTTCGGTCCGCGCACGATGAACAGTGAGGCACACGACCGTTGTGAACAGTGGATTATCAGTAAGTTTCAGCAATATGGTTGTCAGGTGATCCCACAGAAATGTACGTTGACTGGTTATGACGGCACCTCATTAAAAGCCACGAATATCATTGCCAGCATGTATCCCGAGCGCACCTCACGTATCCTGTTATGTGCCCATTGGGACAGTCGTCCCTGGGCGGATAACGATCCCGACGAGAAAAATCACCGCACACCCGTAATTGCCGCCAACGACGGTGCCAGTGGCGTGGCCATGATGATAGAACTTGCGCGAATCATCAAAGAGGCAGATTCCCTGAAGGTGGGCATCGACTTTATCTGTTTCGATGCAGAAGACTGGGGAACACCACAGTGGGACAACAACCAATACGACAGTGACAGTTGGGCCCTGGGAGCACAGTATTGGTCGAAGAACCCGCATCAGCCAAACTATGATGCCCGCTACGGTATTCTGTTGGATATGGTGGGCGGACAGGGAGCCCGCTTCTACCAGGAGGGTATGTCTAAGCAATATGCCCAAAAGATCGTTGATAAGGTATGGGCTGCTGCCAAGGTGGTAGGCTTCGGCACCTACTTCCCTGATGCTACCGGAGGATATATCACCGACGATCATATCCCCGTCAATGATAACCTGAAGATTGCCACGATCGATATCATCCCTTATTATCCCGATTGTAAACAGAGCAATTTCGGTCCTACCTGGCATACGGTCATCGATGATATGGACCATATCGAGAAAAACACCCTGCAGGCAGTAGGACAAACGGTGGTACAGGTGCTGTTCTCAGAGAAAGAGTAAATAGTTTAGGGTTTAGAGTTTAGGGATAAGGGATAAGAGTAATTTTGGCTTTTTCAATCCAAAGACACAGAGTTACTGAGATCGTATAAAAGAAAAACTCTGTACCTCTGTAACTCTGTGTTTAAGTAGTTTTAAAGCCCCTCCCATTTAGAAAAGTTGGGAGGGGCTCCTATATTTTACTTCCCGAATATCTCGGCTAACTTCGCATCCAGTTCGTCGGAGTCTAAGCGCCCTACGATATTACCTTCCTTGTCGATGAGGAATTTCGTAGGAATATAGTGTACGGCATACTTATCACTGATATCGTTTGTACGATCAGTCTGGAAAGTCTTGCGGTCGATAACCTTCAGACCACGCATCACATGATGCATCTTCTGCAGACCGTCCTTCTTGATGGCTGCCTTCAGTTTCTCTGCGTTATTGTCATCATCGGCGATGAAGATAAACTCCACACCCTTCTTATGATATTTCTTATAGAGTTCTATCATGTGCGGATTCGACTTACGACAAGGCACGCACCAGGTAGCCCAGAAATCCAATACCACGTACTTACCACGGAAAGCCTTTAGGTCAACCATCTTACCCGTCACCACATCATTCTTGGCGAACGTAGGAGCAGGTGCTCCGGGCTGTACGTTGCCCTCAGCTTCGAGATCACTCTTCATGCGCTGTGACAAAGCCGACTTCTTAGCCTCATCGTTCATATTGTCATAGAGAGCTTTCTTCTCTTTGTATGGCAAGTTCAGATCTTCATTGTTGAGTAACGAGATCAACAGCTCTGGAGCGAAATTACACTTCGGATTCTTCTTCAGATAGTCTAACATGCCCTGCGAATACTGCTTCCTGAGCGGTTCCATCTGCTTTAGGATAGCTTCACGCTCCTCGCCCTGAGCATTACCAGCTTTCTTATCCAGGACATCAAACTGATCACGAACAGTCTTCTGAGAAGCCTCAAATGCGGCATACTCACGCTGGGTCCTACTGTTATGAACCTCTGATTTTGTTATGTCATCGGGATCAACGAGCAGACTCATGCTGGTGGGTTCAGCATAGAACTGGAAGTATTTGGTGTCACGAGAGAAATACTGCATAGGAGCTGCGGCGATCGTTACTTTCTGGAACTGGCATCCCAATTCACCAGTAAACTTAAACTCACCCTCATTGATCACCGTGCTGTCGCACACCATCTCCTCTCCCTTATTATAAAATAGGTAGATCTTCTTTCCGTCCCATCCCTTGAAGAAGACATGTCCGGGATCATCCGTCTCCTTATCCTGCATAAAGCCACTGATCTGGAAAGAGGTATTAGCCTGGTTATAACGATCACCGAAGTGATTGCCATAGATATCGATCAGTCCGGCATCCATAATCGATCCGCGCCAGTTGCGCTCCACGATCTTGCAATCCGGACCCACGAGGATACAGAAGGGGATGTAATTGAAGTTATATACCTTAGAGAGATCATCATTGAAAGCCTTCAGCGTAGAACCCTGCGGCCAGTCCATACCCTCGCGCTTCACGGCTGCCAACCAATCAGCTTTCCTGTCATCCATCGAGATACTCAGGATCTCAAAGCCCTGCGGATGATAACACTTGTATGCCTCCTTGAGATGAGGGATGTCTGCACGACAGGGGCCGCACCAACTGGCCCAGAACTCCAACAGGACATACTTGCCCTTACCGCAATAGTCGCTGATACGGATGGTCTTTCCCTCGGGAGTCTGCAACTCATGGTCATAGAACATCGCACCCGGCACACTCATCTTCACACTGTCCACACGGTTGATGGTCTTCTTGCCGAGAGCTGTCTTTTTGATCTTGGCAGGAATAGCTGTCTTCAAACTGTTGATCTGCTCCAGATTCAGCATCGTCGCATTATTATAGAACGCATAGACACCGGCAGGAGTGGTGATGTTATTCTTCAGATAATCAGCCACGTAATCCACCATCGCCTGCTTCTTCGGCTGGGCGGCACGGATAGCCTCAACACCCTCTTTCAGCGGACTCTGGTTCCTGCGTGACAAGAAATCATAATAAGGCTGCTGTGCCTTGCTATTGTCTTCTGCCAACTCACGCAGCCGGGTGCAGAACGCGGCATACTGCTGAGCCATCGCCGAACCTTTCATTTCCACCTTACTGTAGTCGCCCATACTGCCCATTCCATAGAGATCAAAGTCCTTGGGCAGTTCATCAACAGTGGCACTCACCTCCACCTTCTCATTACCCATGAACAAAGGCAGCACCGGACGCATCTGAACACCTCTGCCATCAGGTCTTGTCATTGAGCGACTCTCATCCTCAAAGAAACGGAGAGTCAACAACTGTGGCTCCTTCAGTTTTCCCTTGAACACCACCATACCGTTCTTCACACGCGTACTGTCGATACGCTGGTAGTTGGTCAGGTCATCACCGATGTTCAGGTGAACCATCTTTCCCTCGTACTTGTCACCGATGACCTTTACTTTCAACTCATAGCCAGCAGCCTGTGCCATCATACAAGCTCCCACAACTACTGCAAACAATAATGCTCTTAATACTTTCATTATTTTTGGATTTTCGTTAACGTTTCTGATAATAATCATCTGTATTACACTTTTGAGGGACAAATGTAACACTGATTTACGATTTTTTAACAAACACTCGGGGACAGGCTCTGTCATGTGCCTGTCCCCGCCGATGTAGTTAACGTTATCTTCATTATTTATCCGCAATCGTGAAGTCGAGCTGTCGCTTATCGATATTGGCGCGAGCCACCCGGATACGGATGGAGTCACCCAACTGATACTTGTTATGATGACGGCGCCCCACCAGACAGAAATTGCGCTCATCAAACTCGTAATAGTCATCATCCAGATCGTGCATCGGGATCATACCCTCGCAGTGGTTCTCATCAATCTCTGCATAGATACCATACGAGGTGATTCCGCTGACATGCGCATCGAACTCCTCACCGATCTTATCGGCCATGAACTCCACCATCTTATATTTGATGCTGTCGCGCTCTGCCTGTTGTGCCACCTGCTCCATATCAGAACTGTGCATACAGAGCTCTTCGTAATGATCACGGTTAGCCGAGCGACCACCATCCTGATAACGGGTGAGCAGACGGTGCACCATCGTATCGGGATAACGGCGGATAGGACTGGTGAAATGCGTGTAGTAGTCGAAGGCCAGTCCGTAGTGACCGATATTAAACACGCTGTACTTCGCCTTCATCATCGCGCGCAACGCTACGTTCTCCACCACATTCTGCTCCCTACGACCATCAAAGTCGTCCATCAGCTTATTCAGGTTCTTACTGATCTCCTCCTTCGAACCGGTGGTCTTCAGCTTATAGCCGAAGTTCACCACAAACTGGCGCAGACGCTCCAACTTCTGTGGATCGGGCTGGTCGTGGATACGGTAAGGCAGCGTCTTGGGCTTCTCTCCTTTCTTTACCTTTCCGATCGACTCAGCCACCTGACGGTTAGCCAGCAGCATAAACTCCTCGATCAGCTTGTTGGCATCCTTCGATTTCTTATAGTAAGCACGGATGGGCTTGCCCTTCTCATCCACATCGAAATGCAGTTCTTCACGATCGAACTTCACCGCGCCGTTCTTAAAGCGCTTCTTGCGCAGTTCCTTGGCTAAGGCATCCAGGGTTATCAATTCTTCTGCCAGATCACCTTCGTAATGAGCTTTCTTCGGAGCGGGCTCACCGGTGCCATCCACCACACCGTTCTTCTCCAGGATCTCCTGCACCTCCTCATAGGCAAAACGGCGGTTACTCTTGATGACAGTATGCACCAGTCGCCAATCCAGGATATTAGCCTGTCGGTCGAGATTGAAGATCACGCTATAACAGAGTTTCTCTTCATCGGGGCGCAATGAACAGATGAAGTTACAGAGTCGTTCGGGCAGCATCGGGATCGTACGGTCCACGAGATACACGCTGGTGGCACGCTTCTGTGCCTCCTTGTCGATGATCGACCCCTCTTTCACATAGTGCGACACATCAGCGATGTGCACACCCACCTCCCATACGCCATCCTTCAACTTACGGATACTCAGTGCATCGTCAAAGTCTTTCGCATCATGTGGGTCGATGGTCAACGTACACACATCACGGAAATCCTCTCTGCGGGCGATCTCCTCGGGAGTAATGCCCGGCTCGATCTGATTGGCGGCATCCTCCACATGCTTCGGATAGCGGTATGGCAGTCCGTACTGTGCCAGGATCGCATGCATCTCGGTGTTGTTCTCACCCACCTTTCCGAGTACGTCGAGCACCTCACCCACGATGTTCTTACTCTCCTCCGACGGCCATTCGATGATCTTCACGACGGCTTTCTCACCCGTCTTACCGCCCTTAAGCTTACGTTTGGGGATAAACACGTCATGGATAAACAGGTTGCCATCGGGTATCAGGAAGGCGAAATCGCGCTCTACCTTCAGCGTTCCTACCACCTGATCGTGGGCCCTGCGTATAATCTCCGTCACCATCGCCTCCTTGATATGCTTCTCACGACGTGCCATGAAGGTCACCCGCACACGGTCGCCGTTCATCGCAAACTTAGAGTTACGCTCAGCCACGAACACCGGTTTGTCGGAACCATCTGCCAAGAACGAGTTCTTTCCGTTAGCCTTACGGATGAAAGTACCCTCCTGCACTTGACCGCCGAGGTTCAACTGGTAGGAGTTGTCTGACACCTTCTTCAAGTAGTCATCCCACGCCATCTCCTCCAGGATATCCACAGAGAGCATCTTCTCGGGGTGCGTCTGCAGGTTCAGGCGCTTGAATATCTGTTTAAAACTGAAGGTCTCGTTGGGGTTCTGTGCAAACAGACTCTGCAGCAGCGGTACCAGTTGCCGCTTGGTCATGCGCTTTCTCTTGGTATTTCCTTTTCCCATAGTTATATAGTTTTGATGATTCTTTCTTGCGAAGATAATAAAAAATATTGATATTGGTGCTGTTTGTAACCATAATTTTACAATTATTGGGAAATGCAAGTGTGTCACTTCTCCATCAGCAAGCATATTTTTACTGATGAAGAAGATGATCACAGCTATGGGAAGTTATCACTATCCTGAAAGCAAAACAAGTTGTTTTGGTATGAGATTAATACATTTTACCACCCTCTGTAATACACTTTTCTTGACCAAAACAAGTTGTTTTGGTCTTATGAAGGCATATGAAGGCAAACATTTTGCCTTCATACGTGCAAGCTATTGACTACTAATACCTTATACAAATTATGAAGGCAAACTCAATTTTTCAAACTTTTCTGGAGCGTTCGTCTTGCCCTGCAGATTAAAACTTACAGTTATGGGACAGTTTCCGCTTTGCATTTTGGGAACAGTTACAGTTATGGGGACAGATTCTTGTTCACTCGGGGACAGGCTCACGCAGGGTGCCTGTCCCCGCCTTTTTACATATTACTTAAACAATTCATCAAGCATGGTATAGAAAGCAGGATCCTCACCCACGATCGACTTGTATATCTTTCCATCAGGAGCGATGACAATCTTTGTGGGGAAACCCGTGATGCCGTAATCATCAGTAACCTTCGCATCCTTGGGACAATACACATGCAGCCACGGCAGCTTGTTCTCTTCCACGGCAGCCTTCCACTTCTCCTCCGTATCATTACAGTCGATGCCTAAGATCTCAAACTTTCCCTTGTACTTCTCGTAGTACTTCTTCATCTCGGGGAATCCCTTGATGCACCAGCCACACCAACTGCCCCAGAAGTCGAGGATCACATACTTGCCGCGCAGACTTGACAATGTCAACGGCTTACCGTTGATATCATTGAGGGTGAAGTCGGGAGCCACAGTACCGGCAGACTGCTTCTTAGCAGACTCTTCCTCTCTCTTCTTACTCTCCTCCATCTGCTTGATGGGCTCCTCGAAGAATACCTTCACATGGCTGTTACGCACCTTCTTCGACAACAGCTCCACGGCAGCCTTCATCTTATCCAGATCCTGCAACTGAGGAATGATGGCGGCAGAGGCCTCCCAGTCGGGATGATTCTTGATAAAGTTGTTGATAGCATCATCCACTTTCTTTAGCAGTGGCTCCATACCTTCCTGATAGAGCTTAGAGATAGAGTCTTGTGCAACACCAGCCGACTGCATATCCTGCAACTTCTGCATGAACTCGTTCGCCTCTTTACCAGCCTCCTCAATGACAAGGTCAGCCTCATGGAACTGGCTGTAGAACTTCGATCCAGTAACATCATAACGAATACCGTCGACATCTGTCAACAATACCTCCTCACCAGGAACACCAGGAATCTGATACATGGCACCCTGCTGACCCATGAACAGCTGTGGCTCCACCAACATCAGCATTGTAGGCTCCTTCAGTTCCACATCGAACTCAAAGACACCGTCTTTTCCTACAAACTTCTGCTGGTTGTCTCTGTCAGCGGTAGAAAACACCACAATCGTATCACCGATCTCTTTCTTTATCTCCATTTTTACATGTAGCTTGTTACTCTTGCTACATCCGGTCAGTGCGAGAATCACCACTGCCAATCCTAATAAAACTTTTTTCATAACGATATTGATACATTAAGATAAGACTATTCACTTATATAACGATTATATGTACAGAATATTCCTATTACAAACTATCTTTTAGTCTGTTTTAACGAAATAAAATCGGGGACAGGGCCGCGTTGCAGACCTGTCCCCAAAAGGAGAATGATTATGATTAGAATCCGATGATCTCTTTCAGCTTGGCATCAAGTGCCTCATCCTCGCCCTCGGCAATCTTGCAGACCATCTTTCCCTCACGGTCGATGAGATACTTCGTGGGCAGGAAGTGGATGGCGTATTTGTCGCTGATATCGTTGGTATGATCCATACCGGCGAGACCCTTCGAGCGGTCCCACTTCAGTCCGCGCAGCACATGGTGGATGCCGTCACCCACAAGTTTATCCTCCTCCACAGCCTTGCGCCACTTCTCTGGTTCGGAGTCATCGTCACTGACATATACCAGCTCAAGACCCTTATCATAGTACTTCTTATAGAGCTGCAGCATGTGAGGATTGGAGGCACGGCAGGGTTTGCACCAGGAAGCCCAGAAGTCGAGGATCACCACCTTACCCTTCAGACTTGAGAGGGTAAACTGTTTTCCGTTGATATCCTCGGCGGTGAAGTCTGGAGCCTCATGGCCCGGCTGTATCTTCTCAAGAGCGTCGAGTTCTTTTTTCACTTCCTCGATCTCACTGCCATAGCTTTTTACATCGTCTGTGAAAGCATCATAGGCGGCCTTGATGTCCTCGTAGCTCATCTCACTCATGTCCATGAAGAGATACTGCGGGGCGAGGTAAGAATCGGTGTGGGTCTTGTAGAAGTTGGTACAAATCTCCTTGTATTCCTTACGCACAGGTTCCATGACAGCATTCAACGAGTCACGCTGAGCATCATTCTCCAAGGTGTAATAAACCTTGTTGGATTCCTCGAACTTATCCTGCATGGGTTTCAGTTGTGCGGCCAGTTCGTTCATCTCCGTCTGTGTCTTACCGCCCTTGATGACAGCCTCTTTCAGTGTGCCGGCCGTAGCGTCAACCGTAATCGTGCAAGGCTCCAAGGCCAACTGACAGACATCGGGACGGCTCTGCATATCATTCATGTCACCGATAATCAGCGCACCGCCGCGGTAGGGACGGTCGAGGGTGCCCTCGAACATAAACTTACCATCAGCGATGACGGCACTGTCTTTCACGGTGCTGTCACCTATCTGGTAGTTCAGATAGACGGTCTTACCATCGTTATCAGAGATGGTGCCGTTGATTACATACTTGTTGCTCTCAGTGCAGCTGACAGCCATCACTGCGGCCATCACTGCGAAAAAAAAGGTCTTTTTCATTATTATTATTTATGCATTGGGGGGACAGGACCGCAAGCAGACCTGTCCCCAAGTGATGTCAGAATCCGAAGATCTCTTTCAGCTTGGCATCCAAGGTGTTGTCGTCCACCTTACAGATGATGTTGCCGTCACGATCGATGAGGTATTTCGTGGGCAGGAAGTGGATGGCGTATTTCTCACTCACATCCTCGCTCTTATCGAAACCCATCATCTTGCCGTTGGCATCTTTCAAAGTCTTTAAGCCACGCAACACATGGTGGTACTTCTTGATACCATCCTCTTCGATGGCTTTCAAAGCATTTTCAGGACGGTCATCGTTGTCAGCCACATACACCACGTCGAAACCCTTCTTACGATATTTCTCGTAGAGAGCCTTCACATGCGGATTACTCTTACGACAGGGCACGCACCACGAAGCCCAGAAGTCGAGCAATACCACCTTACCCTTCAAGGAAGAAAGACTGAACGGCTTACCGGTAATAAGATCGTTCTTGGCAATCTCCGGCGCGGGATTACCCGGAGCCACACGCTCCAAGGTAGCAATCTCCGTGGCTATCTCCTTGGCGGAGGATGTCTGCTTGGCAGTCTCATCCAATTTGTTGTATGCCTCCTTCAGTTTGTCGAGCGGCATCCTACTTTTTTCCTGATTCAGGAACATTGCTGTCAAGGCCGTAGAGGGGTATTTCTCCATGTACTCTTTCTGGCATTTACCCATTGTCATCTGCAGTGGTTTCATCAGTTCAGCCACTGAATCACGGTTGTTCGTCTCATAATAGGCTTTGTTCAGCTCCATCAGTTTAGGCATCACGTCGCCCATACCGGCATAGAAAGCCTCATACAAATCTTTCTGGATCTTATCAGCCCCGGTAAGCTCCCGCTGCTGCGGCTGTGCCACGGCACTCATCGTAAGGAGTGCGAGGGCAAGGATCATTAATGTTTTTCTCATTATTGTAGTTGATATTTAATTTGTTTCAATGTGGGGACAGGCACCTGAAGAGAGCCTGTCCCCAAGAGATAAAACACAGGGGCAGGTACCCCAAGAACCTGACAATCATTTTGGGTACCTGCCGCCTTCATTAATAATTATTCGTTACGCTCGCGGTACATGATGTCGACTATCTTGGCGAAGCCTGTGTATTGCTCTGCCTGCTTGGCCGTGTTGTTCACACCATCCACATCGAAGAAGGTCACCTTACCACCGCTGACTGCATCGCTGTTTGATGAGGTTCCCACGATCAGGCGATACTGGGCTTCCATAAATTCCTCGCTCTGGTTGGAGAGGATACTATAGTCAGAACAGTTATACAGATTGAAATACATCAGCGTTATCTCATCATCGCCAGCAAACTGAGAAGGCACCTGAGTGGTCTGTTTTGTACCAAGGTTATAACAGTAAATCTTATTGCCCACGCCATAGAACAACAACGGGAA
>CADBSW010000012.1 GCA_902797505.1 uncultured Prevotellaceae bacterium
CTTCCATCGAGGTTTTTCTTACCTGCGATGCCGGTCATCTTCGACGAACCGAGTTCAATTGCTACGATAAATTCCTTTGCTGCCATACGCTATACTTGTTTTTTGTTTTCTTTATTGTCTGTTGCGGGTTGTTCCGGAGTCGTGGAGGGAGTGGGTGTCGTGGCCGGTTGGGCAGGGGCCTCTACCTTGATGACGGGCTCCTGCTGGCTTTTCTTACAGATAATCTGATTGTCGAACTCCAGACTGATATAGTGGTATTTATTCCATCCTGCCTCGTTAAGACCGTATTTGTAGAATTTCTCCAGACGGTCCATCTTGTCGTGGATATAGGTGGTGATGACCTGCTCTTGGCCATTCTTGACCCTGGGAGGGATTCCTATATAGACGATATGGTCGCCTACGCGAGGGATCAGTTCTATACCTTGGTCCTTGAGGATGTTGATCTGCTCTATCTGGTTACGCCACAGATCGCTGCTCATCAACTCTCTTGCAATCGTTGCCAGAAGCACCGACGACTGCCTCTGTATATACCCGGTGGCGATGATCAGGTCGCTGGTATACTTGGAGTTCGGCAAGATGCCTCCGCGCTCATCCAGATAATAGTCGTCGCCCATGATGTTCTTCACCCTGATGATGGGCAGGCGCTGAGTGATCGTGATGCACACATGTCCGTTTTGTGTCTTGTAACACTGAGCAGTGTTGACAAACGGACTCTTCTTGAGATAGTCCTCGATATGCCTGGGGTTGATCGTCTCTGTCGGTTTGCCGATAGGATAGAGGCGGCTGCGCTCCAGGATATTCTTCACCTCCTGCGCATTCAGGAAGCCGTTGGTGTTCTCATCAGCGATGTTGATGCTCACACCAGAACATTTCTGTGCACTGTTATCTGGCTTGTTGAACGACACCATAGCGGTTACCAGGTATCCTAACAGCAGGATATCTGTAACGACAAGTAGTGTTTTCTTCCAGTTGATGCGCAGCTTCATGAGTTACAATATTTTTCTTTTAGAATCTTTTCTATTTCAGGAACCTGATTATCCAGATCGCCGGCCCCCAAGACGATGAGCACCTCAAAATCGTGATCCTTCACAAACGATAGTACCTCATCCGTGTGTATCAGATGCTTCTGTACACCTTCAGACAGGTTGTCGTAGATCAGCTTCGAGGTAACGCCAGGGATGGGTTGTTCTCTGGCCGGGTAGATATCGGTAAGCACCACCTCATCCAACTGACTCAGACTACTGGCGAAGTCGGTATAGAAATCGCGGGTGCGGGTATAGAGATGCGGCTGGAAGATAGCTGTGATCTTCCGCTCTTTATACAACTCCTTAATACTTCGCGCACTCTGGTAGATCTCCTTCGGATGATGGGCATAGTCGCTCAAGAAGACGATCTTGTCGGTCTTTAACTTGAAGTCGAAGCGGCGCTCTACACCCTGATAGGTGCTCATGCCCTCTTTCAGTTCTTCAGCGGTGCATCCGCACAACTGTGCCATGGCCATCGCCGCAATGGCGTTCTCTATATTGATGGGCACGGGCTGTCCGAGTGATATATTACGGATATTCTCTATCGGAGAGATGAAATCGAAGGTAATCTCTCCATTCTCGATGATGATATTCTCCGCATGGAAGTCGCCCTGCAGCAGGTCATACTCATAGACGGTCACACCGTCAGCTACCTCCTGACGCATCTCCAGTCCGCGGTGAATGATCAGTGCACCACCCGGTTGTATGAGTGTGGTGTAGTGACGGAAGCTCTCCAGGTATGCCTCCTTTGTGCCGTAGATATCCAGATGGTCGGGATCTGTGCTGGTAATGACAGATATCCATGGGCGCAACCAGTGGAAAGAACGGTCGAACTCATCCGCCTCGATGACCACATAGTCGCTCGTATTGCTGACGATATAGTTGGTCTGGTAATTCTTCGATATACCACCTAAGAAAGCATTGCAGTCGATATGACTCTGATGCATCAGGTGCGCACACATCGTCGAGGTGGTAGTCTTACCATGGGTGCCTGCCACACATAGTCCTTTCTGGGCACGGGTGAGCAGTCCTAACAACTGTGCGCGCTTTAACACCTCAAAACCATGCTCACGGAAGTACACCAGTTCTTGATGCTCTTGTGGCACGGCAGGGGTATAGATAATCAGACAGGTGTCGGGATTCAGGAAGCAGGGGGCTATCTTCTCGACATTTTCCTCATAGTGTACCTGTGCTCCTTCCTCCTCCAGATGCAGGGTAAGGGCAGAGGGCGTCTTGTCATAACCACCCACGGCCACGTTCCTATGCAGGAAGAAACGGGCGATGGCACTCATGCCAATGCCTCCGATGCCGACAAAATATACCGCCTTTATATCTTTTAATTCCATCTTATTTCTCTCTAATAGCTAATTTTATTACTTCATCGGCAATGATCTCCGCAGAGTTGGGCAATGCCAACTTCAGGATATTCTTGTTGAGATCTGCCAGTTTATTGTCGTCTTTTACTGTCTCTAATGCCAATCCTACCAGTTTTTCTTCTGCCTCGGCATCCTTCACATACAGGGCTGCCCCTTTCTCTACCAAGGCCATGGCATTCTTTGTCTGGTGGTCCTCAGCCACATTGGGTGAGGGAACGAGGATAACGGGTGTGCCCAAGAGACAGAATTCGGAGATGCTGCTGGCACCCGCGCGACTGATCACTAAGTCGGCTGCCTTGTAGGCGGCACCCATGTCAGAGATAAAGTCGAGTATCTTTACGTTCTTCAGATTCTTTCCTTCGGTCTGCTGCAGGATATCAGCATGGTAATACTTACCTGTCTGCCAGATCACCTGGGCACCGCTGGCCTCTATCTCATCAAGATGCTTGAGCATACTCTGATTGACCGTGCGTGCGCCGAGAGAACCGCCAACCACCAAGATGGTCTTCTTCTCAGGATCCAGTCCGAAAGACTTGATGGCTTCCTCGCGAGATATCGTGGTGTTGAGCAGTGCCTGTCTTACGGGATTACCTGTCAGTATAATCTTCTCTGCCGGGAAGAAACGCTCCATGCCGTGATAGGCCACACAGATCTTCTCGGCTTTCTTTGCCAACAACTTGTTGGTTACACCGGCGTAAGAGTTCTGCTCTTGTATCAGGCAGGGGATACCCATGGCGGCACATTTGTTCAGGGTAGGGCCGCTGGCATAACCACCGACACCTACGGCAGCCATAGGCTTGAAGTCCTTAATGATCTTCTTGGCCATGCGCTGACTCTTCCATATCTTGTATAAAACCTTTACATTCTTCAACAGGTTCTTACGGTCAAAACCACAGATGGGCAACCCCACGATCTCATAACCTGCGGCAGGCACACGCTGCATCTCCATCCTTCCGAGGGCTCCCACAAAGAGAATACTCGCTTTGGGACACTTTTCCTTGATGGCATTGGCAATAGAGATGGCGGGGAAGATATGTCCTCCCGTTCCACCGCCGCTGATGATGATCCTTAAATCCTTATCCATATCGATTGCTTTAATTTGCAAAAATACTTATATTTTTTCTCTTTATCGCATAATTTAGATATTTTAATTATGCAGTTTTTAAAGAAACTTTTCCATTCTTTTCTACCTTTGTCGTATCCTCTCTCTTGGCTGCCGAACAGCTCACGCTGAGAATAACGCCTATATATACGCAGTTGACGATGGTGGATGTTCCTCCCTTACTGATGAGAGGCAGTGGCTGACCCGTTACTGGAGCCAGTCCTACGGCCACCGCCATGTTAAACATAGCCTGCGTAACCAGCAACAAGGCGAAGCCCATGATCAGCAGTGCCGGGAAGGCATTGACACAATGGTTGGCGATGCTGGCCGTCCGGAAGAGCAGGATGATATATAACAGGCACACGATGATGGCACCCCAGATACCCATCTCTTCGATGATGATGGCATAGATAAAGTCGGAGAAGGCCTGTGAGAGGAAGTCTCTTTCCACGGAATTTCCCGGTCCTTTACCAATGAGGTTGGAACTGGCAATGGCGATGTTGGCATGTGCCACCTGTGCGTCTTTATCCAGGTCGATATCCTCTGGGGCAATCTCCTTGTTGTCCATAAACTTCACGATACGTGCCTTCCAAGTGTCAAAACGGTGAAAGACCTTGCCTGTTAAGAAAGATTCCTTCTTTGGTTCCACCTGTTCGGTCATGCTCAGCTCTGTATTCTGTGCTTTTGCCGGGTCTTCGTTCTTACCTACCAGCATGACCAGTGAGAAGATGAAGATCACTCCCAGCATAAGTACGCCTAACAATTTTCCTAACTGCGTCTTAGGCACTCTGCCGATAAACATCATGATAATGACGGTCAGGAACAGCAGGGCGGCAGTCGAGAGGTTCTCCATGGCTATGAGCAGGAGTATCGGACAACTGATATACATGATGTATCTGAAGGCATGGCGGTCGGCTCCGTTGGCTGTCTGCATGGCACTCAGTATCTGTACCTCGGCCAGAATGACGGCTCCCTTGGCCAACTCTGAGGGCTGGAACTGTATGCCAAAGAAATCTATCCATCGTTGTGCGCCGTTGGTGGTCTGTCCGACGATCAATACGGCGATCAGCATCAACAGCGATATCAGCAAGGCAAAGGGTGTCACGATCTTGAAATATCTGCATTTGATATTCATCGTAACGATCATAAAGGCGATGCCTATGAGAAGTAGAAAAGAGTGATATGCCACTGGCTTCCAGTAACTTCCTGTCTTATATGTCAGTCCGCTCGAGGCACTGAACACCTCCAGCACACTGATGATACACAGGAAGAAGAACACCATCCAGATGATACCGTCTCCCTTGATCCTGAATTTAGAGATTCCGTCTGCCATTCGTTGATTATAGGTTTCTTACAAGGTTCTTAAATTGTTCTCCACGATCCTCCATGTTCTTGAAGAGATCGAAGCTGGCGCAACACGGACTGAGCAATACGGTCATGCCCGGTTCTGCCATCTCATAACAGGCCTTTACACAGTCGGCCATGGAGTGTGTGTCTCTTACGGGGATGCCTAAGCCATCGAAGAAATTGTGCAGCTTGGTATTGTCGGCACCCAGATATACCAGTCCGGCACACTTTGCTTTCACCAGGTCCTTGATGGCGTTATAGTCGTTGCCCTTATCTTTTCCTCCAAGGATGAGGATGGTAGGAGTCTTCATGCTCTCCAGTGCATACCAGCAGGCGTCTACGTTGGTGGCCTTGGAGTCGTTGACATACAAGACACCGCGTACGGTGGTAACCTTCTCTAAGCGATGCTCCACGCCGGGGAAGTCGCTCAGACTCTTGCGGATAATCTCTTTCTTGATACCGGCGATGTCGGATGCTATACCTGCCGCTAAGGAGTTGTAGATATTATGCTTACCCGTGAGCGACAATTCTTCCTGCTCCATGTTGAATGGGGTGGGCACCTCTATCTTGTATTGTCCCTCCTCGATATAGGCGATGGAGCCTTTCTCTTTCAGTTCAGAGAAAGGATATTGTATAGACTGGATGTTATATTTCTCCAATTCCTTCTTGATGATAGGGTCATCATTCCAGTAGATGAACGCATCGTCCTTCGTCTGGTTCTGGATAATCCTCATCTTGGCATCCACATAGTTCTGCATCTCGTTATGATACCTGTCGAGATGGTCGGGCGTGATATTCATCAGGATAGCCACGTTCGCACGGAAATCGTACATGTTATCCAACTGGAAAGAGCTCAGTTCGATGATGTAGTAGTCGTGCGGTTCTTCCGCCACCTGCAAAGCCAGACTCTTACCGATATTTCCTGCCAGTCCGGCATCGTATCCAGCTGCCTTGAAGATATGGTAGATCAGTGAGGTGGTGGTCGTCTTACCGTTACTGCCGGTGATACAGATCATCTTACTGTCGGTGTAGCGGCCGGCAAACTCTATCTCACTGATAATGTGGATATTCTTCTGGATGGCCTTTTGGATGATAGGCACCTCGTCGGGGATGCCCGGACTCTTGATGATCTCGTCGGCATTGAGGATCTTCTCCTCCGTATGATGTCCTTCCTCCCATGGTATGTCATGGTCGTCGAGCATCTTCTTATATCTGTCCTTGATAGAGCCGAAGTCGGAGACAAAGACATCAAATCCCTGTTTCTTTGCCAAGACGGCAGCTCCTGCTCCACTCTCTGCGGCTCCAAGTATTACTATTCTCTTCATATCTGTCATATATATAATGTGTTATCTGATCTTTAATGTGATGATGGTCATGGCTGCCAGGATGATGGTGACAATCCAGAAACGGATAGTGATCTTCGATTCATGGAACTGTCGTTGTGGCCATGACTTGAATACATACTTACTGGTAGGATCCAACTGACTGTCGAGTTTCCTGAAGTTATCGTGTATAGGCGTGGCCCTGAAGATCCTTACGCGTTGTCCCTTGCGCTTCATCCATTTGAAATAGAAGGTCTGTATCATCACGCTGAGGCTCTCTACGAGGAAGATGCCGCAGAGGATGGGTACTAACAGTTCCTTATGAATGATCACGGCACACACACCGATGATACCACCGATGGTCAGCGAACCGGTATCTCCCATGAATACCTGAGCGGGGAAAGCATTATACCACAGGAATCCGATCATAGCTCCCACGAAGGCACAGATGAACACCACGAGTTCTTGAGAACCAGGGATATACATGATGTTCAGATAAGAGGCAAACTCTATGTGGGAGCTTACGTAGGCAAAGATTCCTAATGCCACACCGATGATGGCAGAGTTGCCGGCACACATACCGTCCATACCATCGTTGAGGTTGGCGCCGTTGGAGACGGCCGTCACCACCAGTATTGTCATCAAGACAAACAAGATCCATCCGGCAGCACGACTATACTTACCACAGAAGGCCATCACCTTCGAGTAGTCGAGGTTATGGTTCTTGACAAAGGGGATGGTGGTCTTCAGCGATTTTGTCGGCTCCGACGCATGGATCACCTCTGTTACCTGCCCTTGTTTCTGGATGGTGACATTCTCCTTGATGACGGCATCCGGACTGGCCCACAGCACTAATCCTACGATCAGACCGATACTTACCTGACCCACAATCTTATATTTGCCCTTCAGTCCTTCCTTGTTCTTGCGGAAGATCTTGATATAGTCGTCCAGGAATCCTAAGAACCCCAGCCATATCGTGGTGATGATCATCAGGATCAGATAGATATTCCTCATTCGTCCTAAGAGGATGACCGGCACCAGGATAGACACGATGATGATGATACCACCCATGGTGGGGACACCCTTCTTCTTCTCTCCGAAGGGATCGATGGAGGCATCGCGCTGTGTCTCGGCAATCTTCCTGCGCTTCATGAATTTGATGAACTTCTCACCAAACCACGCAGAGATGATGAGTGAGAGTATCAGCGTGAGGAGTGCCCTGAATGATACATACGACCAGACGTGTGCTCCTGGTATGTCAAATCTTTCTAAAAATCTGAATAAGTAGTATAGCATATTTTCTTTTTATGGGTAAAAGTAATTATTGTTCTGCAAAGATGTTGCGGAGAATCTCCTTGTCATCGAAATGATGCTTCACACCCTTGATCTCCTGGTAGTCTTCATGACCCTTTCCTGCCACGAGGATCACGTCGCCCTTCTTGGCCATCATACAGGCGGTGCGGATGGCTTCCTTACGGTCCACGATCGACAACACCTTCTTCATCTGCTGTTTATCCAAGCCCGCCAGCATATCATTGATGATATCCTGCGGGTCCTCGAAGCGGGGATTATCGGATGTGATGATCACCTTATCACTCTGTTTCACGGCCTCCTGAGCCATCAGCGGACGTTTGCCCTTGTCTCTGTTTCCACCGGCTCCACATACGGTGATGACCTGTCCTTTGCCATTGAGTACCTCGTGGATGGCGTTTAAGACGTTCTCCAGGGCATCCGGGGTATGGGCATAGTCTACGATGGCGGTATATCCCTCGGGTGAACGGACGGGGTCAAGACGACCGTTGACACTCTTCAGCGTACTCATCACCACGAGGATATCCTCGGCTTTCTCACCCAGCATGATGGCAGTGCCATAGACGGCCAGCAGGTTGCTGACATTGAACTTACCGATAAACTGCACACCTACCTCATGACGGTCGATGTCCAGGTACATCCCCTCGAAATGGCACTCCAGGATCTTTGCCTTGAAATCGGCCATAGCGCGGGTGGAGTAGGTCTTGATCGTGGCCTTGCAGTTCTGCACCATGTACATGCCGTTCTTATCATCGGCATTGATGATGGCAAAGGCACTCTTGGGCAAAGCATCAAAAAATGCCTTCTTCGCGTCACGATAGTTCTCGAATGTCTTGTGATAATCCAGATGATCTCGTGTGAGATTGGTGAAGATACCACCGGCAAATCTCAGTCCGCCGATTCGTTTTTGGGCGATGGCATGACTGGAACACTCCATGAAGGCATAGTCACATCCCGCATCCACCATCTTACTGAGCAACTGGTTCAGCTCAATCGGATCGGGGGTGGTATGACTGGTAGGCAACTGCTCCTCTTCAATATAGTTGCAGACGGTAGACAACAGTCCGCACTTATACCCCAGTTTGCGGAACATATTATATAATAAGGTGGCGATGGTGGTCTTGCCATTCGTTCCCGTGACACCTAACAACTTCAGTTTGCTCGTGGGGTCACCGTAGAAAAGGGTGGCCACCTTGCCGACCACATCCTCGGTAGAAGCCACCTGGATGTAAGTAGCTTCCTCACAGACTGTGGGGAGATCTTCACAGAGGATAGCCACGGCTCCCAGTTGGATGGCTTTCTCTATATATGCGTGACCGTCGGTCTGGGTACCCTTGATGGCGACGAACAGGTGTCCGGGTTGTATCTTCCTGCTGTCGATATTGATACCTGTGATGTCGATATCTGTTTTTCCTACGACCGTGATCGGTTTGATATTCTTAATAAGTGATTCTAAAATCATATCATTGCAGTTTTAAAGAACATATTTCACCTTTATTTATCTTGTGTCCGGCAGGCAGACTTTGCGCAATTACCTTGCCACGACCTTCTATCTTCACTCTCACACCTCTGTTCTCGAGGAGGTAAACGGCATCTCGGGCTCCCATACCTTTCACGTCGGGCACGAGATGTTTCTCCTTGGGATTGACCCTTGTCAGATGGATGATATTTTTCTTGCTGTCGGCCGTTCCCCAGATAGGATTACCATTTGAATAGGTGCCTCCCCAACCGTCGTTGGTCTTGATGCCCAAGTGGGTGAGCACATAGTCGGCTGCCAACAGGTTACCGTCTTTCACCTTGGGGAGCATCACTAAGGAAGAGTCTTGCGCGTCTTTCACATCCATCTTCAGGTCTTGGGCCATGATACCCTCAGCGATATGGTGGAAGACGACACCACTCATGCCACCTCCTGATGCAGGAAGACCCGACTTCTGGATACAGACGATACAACTGTAGCGGGGTGCGTCGGCAGGGAAATAGCCGGCAAAAGAGAGGAGGTAGTTCATCTGTCCACTCTTATAACCACCGGCACCCTTCGACACCTGGGCCGTTCCTGTCTTGCCGGCTACCTTGAAGGATTTCGATCCGGCCTTCTTGCCCAAGCCCTGACTGACCACATGATAGAGGATGGTCTGCATCTCCTTCAGGGTTTTCTCCTTGCATATCTGTGGAATCAGCACCTCCGTGGGGAACTCCTGCAGCACTTCACCGTCTTTCACCACCTTTTTCACGAAGCGGGGCTTCATCATCTTACCGTTGTTGGCGATGGCATTGTAGAAGGTGAGGGTAGAGATGGGCGGCACCTGTGTCTCATAACCGATGCTCATCCATGCCAAGGCAGTCTTACTCCAGTTGGTATATTGTCCACGCTCATTCTTCTTCGGCATGCGGATACGTGCAGGAGAAGCACCTACCAGTGGGATGCCAAGGTCGGAGGCAAGACCTATGCGATGGATACCTTTTACGAACTTCTCGGGATTCTGTCCATAGTGCTCATCGATGATTCTGCTCACACCGATATTCGAACTGTACTCCAGCGTCTGTGGCAGAGACAGTCGGCCATAACCGCCGCGTCGCCAGTTGTGATCACGCATCTTAGCGCCGTGCATGTCCATGACACCTCCGAAGGTCTCAACATGGTAGTTGGTGTCTACCACACCGTCATCCAGAGCCACCATGATAGAGGCTGTCTTGAACACCGATCCCGGCTCCATCAGGTCGCTCACGGCATTGTTCTTCACCTCACGGTAGACACCGTCGGAGCACTTTGTCATATTGACGATGGCCTTGATGTCACCTGTCGGCACATCCATGACGATGGCCACACCCACATTACCGTTGATCAACTTCAGCTCATCGATCAGTGAGCGCTCTGCCAAGTCCTGGATATTCACATCGATAGTGGTGACGATATCGGCTCCGTCGATAGGAGCGCGCTCGGTGATGCTGAGGTATTTGTTCATGATCTTCTTACGCTGGACGATACCCGAACGGCCCCTGAGGATAGAGTCGAATGACAACTCCAGTCCGCAACGTGCCGTATCCTTGGCGCCGAACATATCACCCACCGTACGGTAAGCCAGACTGCCGAAGGGGCGCTGACGGGAGTTGAACTCCTCCGTGTGGAATCCGCCTTTGAAGGGAGAGAGGTTGAAGACCGGCAGTTTCTTCACTTCCGAATACACGTCATAGCTGACACGCTTGTGCCAGATAGGGTGATTCTGACTCATCTTCTTATGTCCGATCTCCAGATCATGCTTAAACTGTGCGGCACTCTTCTCCGGGAAGATCTCGTGAAGACCCTCACAGATGCTGTCCACCTTCTCATTCCACAGCGAGTCTTTTACCTCGCCACCGGCCTTGAAGTCCATATAGAGCTTGAACTCAGGGATACTGCTGGCCATCAACTGACCGTCGGAGCTGAGGATGTTTCCCCTGACGGGCTTCACATCCACACTGTCGCGCTTCAGTCGGTCGGCCACCTTCATCCAGTAGTCACGCTTTACCGTGGCTGTGTAAGTGGCCTTTGCCACGATGCACAGTCCGAGGAGCACCATCAGAAAACCGATGGTCTTATATCTTGGTATGATCTTTTTCCTGTCAAATAAACTACTCATCTGTCTTGATTATTTCGGGTTTGTTCTCTGGAGTGTAGATAATGAAGGGCGGTTGCTTGGCAATCTTGAGGATGCTGTCTTTATTGTGCTTCAGCATGTCGAGCACATTGCTCTCGCGGCATTTCTCCGTCAGTTCGCTGGCAGTAGAGAGGGCCTTGTATTTGGCGTCGGTGAGCTCGGCGTTCAGTCGGTCAATCTCCAGCATATCCTTCTGACAACTATATCTGTTGGATATATAGATGATGGCGAAGAAGGCAATTAGGAGGATCACTCCTATCTGTCTTCTCAGGTATTCCGCCGTCAGCCAGTCGCCACCCAGTATCTTCCTCAGCGTAAAACTGTTGGATTGGGGACTCTCATCCTCAATGGCTTGCTCGGCCATCACTTCTTTCAGCGTCGGCTGCTCTTGCTTCTCTTCTAATATCTCTTTATCCTTTTCTTCCATGTTTACCTCTTCTCTGCAATACGTAACTTAGCACTTCTGCTACGGGGGTTGGCTTCACACTCCTCCTCGGTGGGCACGATGACACCGCTCTTCAGTGGAGTGAAGGGCGACTCGAAGCGCCCGAAGAAGTCCTGCTGTGCCCTTCCCTCGATGTTGCCGGCCTTCATGATGTTCTTCACAATGCGGTCTTCCAGACTGTGATAGGTGATGACCGACAGTCGTCCGCCGGGCCTGATAAGTGAGGTACATGCCAACAGCATCTCCTTCAGGGCACTCATCTCTTGGTTCACCTCTATGCGGAGGGCCTGGAAAACCTTCGCCATCTCTTTCTTCTCACGGTCTTTGGGCATCAGCGGGGTGACCACATCCAACAGGTCTTGTGTATGGGTAAAGGCGTGGGTGCCCCTTGTCTTGACGACGGCGGCAGCTATCCGACGGGCGTTCTTCAACTCTCCGTAGAGGTAGAACATATCCGCCAACTCCCTTTCACCCATGTTGTTCAGCACGTCGGCAGCTGTCTTGCCGGCCCTTTTGTTCATGCGCATGTCCAGGGGGGCATCAAAGCGGAAGGAGAATCCGCGTGTCTCATCGTCAAAATGATGACTCGACACTCCTAAGTCGGCCAGCAATCCGTCGATGGCTTCCACATGATAGTATCTCATCCAGTTCTTCAGATACCTGAAATTGCTGCGGATGAAGGTGAACCGACTGTCACACAGCATGTTCATCTCTGCATCGGCATCCTGGTCGAAACTATACAGATGACCTTTCTTGTCAAGCCTCCGCAAGATCTCACGGCTATGTCCTCCACCGCCGAAGGTCACATCCACATATACGCCACCGGGCACAATGTTCAGTCCGTCGATACTCTCCTTGAGTAACACGGGTACATGATAAGTGCTTGCTGTCTTGACATTCTTCTCCATTACTCTACCTCCTCCTTGTCCATAATCTGTTCGAGGGCCTTGCCGAAAGCCTCGGCATCCATGAAAGGATGCTCCGTATTGGCAACGCTCCATATCTCTATCGTGTCGCCCATGCCGATGAACTTGATGTTCTGCTCGATCTCGGCTTTCTTGAGATAACGCTTCGGAATCAGGAAACGCCCGTTTCCATCGAGCGTGATCACCTCCACGTCGGATACGAACTGCCGGTAGATCTCCTGATGATCCTTCCTCCAACGGTTCAGATTCTTACGCAGAAGATCCATCTGCTCATTCCATACAGATTCAGGATACAGCACAAGACAAGGCTGAAAAACATCCTTCCGCATGATCAGGGTCTCCTCTCCATTGCCTTGGAGTGTCTTCCTGAATACGGCGGGAAGAAATGCCCTTCCTTTCGCATCTGTCTTTGCCTCTATGTTTCCTAAAAAACGCATGTGTACATCTTTAATTATTATTTCGGCTTCAAAGATACATATTTTTCTCCACTTTCCTCCACTTTTCTCCACAAAATTTATAAAAAACTTCACTTTTCATGATTTTTGTCATCTGGGAAATAACAGACCGCCTCAATCGATTGTTTTCAGGGAAAGGTGATCTGTGTGTTTCCAGAGATGAAAAAGTTCATGATTTCTCTTTGCGGTAGTCATCAATCGAAGGAGTTTTAATACACAATACTCCCAGTTTTAAGTACTAGGACTCCCAGTTTTAGTACATAATACTCTCAGTGTTATCTATAGATACTATGAATTTTATCTATAGATACTATCCGTTTTATCTATTGTTCCTATGATTCCAAGCCCTCCGGACTCTTGCGAATAGTTGTAATGAAGAGGGATATTTATGCAGTCTGCTTGACAAAAACTTACGTTTGTGTGATTTTTTTTAGTAAATAAATGGTTTTTTCAAAAAGTTCTATTATTTTTGCATACGGATAAGAGAAGATCATGACTGATATTACAGAAAAAACAGTTGATATTGACGACATCTTGAAGAGTAAGATGGGGGATAAGGCAAAGTTTGTTCCTTACCTCTTGAGAAAGTGGCTCAAGCATATCCTTCATCAAGATGAAGTAAACAAATACTTATGGGAGAGCAGGCACCTTACTGGCACGGAGTGGCTGGAGGAGTGCGTGCGCTACCTGGATATGACCCTCGAGATCGAGGGCATGGAGAATCTGCCGGATAAGAACGACGGCAAGTTGTACACCTTCGTGAGTAACCATCCCCTGGGTGGTGCCGACGGTGTGGCCTTGGGTAGTATCATCGGTCGCCATTACGACGGTAATTTCCGTTATCTGGTGAATGACATCCTGATGAACCTTCCGGGGCTCGCCCCCTTGTGCATCCCTATCAATAAGACCGGCAAGCAGAGTAGGAACTTCCCGGCCATGGTGGAGGCCGGCTTCCAGAGTGATAAGCATATGCTGATGTATCCTGCGGGATTGTGCTCCCGAAAGATTAACGGCGAGATCAGGGATCTGCCTTGGAAGAAGACGTTTATCAGCAAGAGCGTGGAGTATCACCGTGACGTGGTGCCCATCCATTTCGGTGGACAGAACTCCAATTTCTTCTATCGCTTGGCCAATTTTAGTGACAAGTATGTAAAAAAGGTGAATATCGCCATGCTCTTCCTCGTGGATGAGATGTACAAGAATGTGCACAAGACCTTCCATGTAACCATCGGAAAGCCCATCCCCTGGCAGACTTTCGACAAGAGCAAGACACCCGCCCAGTGGGCGCAATATGTACAAGACAAGGTATACGAACTATAAAACGAATCCCCTATGGCACAGGAAATCATTCAGCCAGTTGAGAAAAGTCTACTGAAACAGGAGTTGACCGCTGAGCGTCGGCTCAGGATGACGAATAAGAGTAATAACGAGATCTACGTGGTCACAGCGCATAACGCGCCGAACGTGATGCGTGAGATCGGACGATTGCGTGAGATCGCTTTCCGTGAGGCTGGTGGTGGAACAGGGAAATCCATGGATATCGATGAGTTCGATACTTGTGAGAACTGTTACAAGCAGTTGATCGTGTGGAACCCGGAGGCTGAGGAGATCATCGGCGGATACCGTTACCAGCTGGGGACAGACTGGGAGTTGCAGGAGAACGGACAACCCAAACTGGCAACCAGTCATATGTTCCACTTCTCAGAGAAATTCCTCAAGGAGTATATGTTGCAGACCGTGGAGCTGGGCCGTTCGTTCGTCTCGCTGCCTTACCAGAGCAGTAGGATGGGCGCGAAGAGCCTGTTTGCCTTGGATAACCTGTGGGATGGCTTCGGCGCCCTTGTCGTGATCAAGCCCACGCTGAAATATTTCTTCGGAAAGATGACCATGTATCCCTCGTATATCCGTAAGGGAAGGGACATGATTCTGTACTTCCTGAAGAAGCATTTTGATGACAAGGACAATCTGATTGTCCCGATGAAACCGTTGAAATTGGAGACTCCCGAGGAGGATCTGGCTAAGATTCTATGTGAGGATGATTTCAAGAAAGACTACCGTATATTGAATCAGGAGATCCGCAAGATGGGCTTTAACATCCCTCCGCTGGTGAATGCCTATATGAATCTCAGTCCTACCATGCGACTCTTCGGCACTGCCATCAACGACGGATTCGGAGAAGTGGAGGAGACCGGCATACTGATTGCTGTGGATGAGATCTTAGAGGAGAAGCGCATGCGCCACATAGACAGCTTCATCCGTGACCACCCCGAGGCATTGAAAATTACCAGTGGCGCAAATAATATTATCTTCAAAGAGAAGTAATACTCCTAATTTTAATAAATGTAAATTGCAAGATTTTTTTAATAAAAGTCTTGCAATTTATCGTTTTTATTACTATCTTCGCAAAAGTTTACTAACAAATCACGTTTTTTTATTTAAATCACTGACGTATGAAAGATCTGAAAATGTACATCAACGGCAAGTTTGTAGAGAGCCGTTCAGGAGAGTGGATTGAGGTATTGAATCCAAGTACAGAAGAAGTTACAAGCAGACAGCCTGCCGGAACAGTAGAAGATGTGGAAGAGGCGGTAAATGCTGCTTATGAGGCACAGAAGAAATGGGCAAAGGTACCTGCGGCAGAGCGTGCTGTCTATCTGCATAAGATCGCTGACGGTATCCGTGCAAACTTTGATAAATTCCAGGAAATCCTTGTTCGTGAGCAGGGTAAGACTCAGGCGCTTGCTGCTACAGAGGTAGGCGTCACCGCTACTTATTTCGATTATATGGCAGAGTTCGCCCGTCGTATTGAGGGTGAGGTAATCCAGAGTGATGCTCCCAACGAGACAATGATCTTAGTGAAGCGTCCTATCGGTGTGGCTGCCGGTATCCTTCCTTGGAACTTCCCGTTCTTCCTGATTGCCCGTAAGGCTGCCGCTGCGCTGATTACCGGTTGCTCTATCGTGATCAAGCCCGCCCAGATTACTCCGGAGAACTGTTGCGAGATCTGTAAGGTGGTACATGACAGTGGTCTGCCGGCAGGATTGTTCAATGTCGTTACCGGTAAGGGATCGCTCGTTGGTAATGCCTTGGCAAAGAACCCGAAGGTAAGCATTGTCAGCTTGACAGGATCAGTGGGTGCAGGTGTGAAGATCATGGAGGCTGCTGCTCCTAATATCACAAAGGTATCTCTCGAGCTCGGTGGAAAGGCTCCTGCCATCGTATTCCCGGATGCTGACCTGGAGTTGGCTGCACAGGCCATCCTCGAGAGTCGTATCGGCAATACCGGTCAGATCTGTAACAACGCAGAGCGTGTATATGTTCACAAGGATATTAAGAAGGAGTTTACCGATATCATCGTGAAGAAGTTCAAGGCCGTTAAGTTCGGTAATCCTGCTGTAGATAAGGATGTTGACATGGGTCCGTTGGTAGAGAAGGCTGCCCTGGAGAGTGTTACTGCAAAGGTCAACCATGCTGTTGAGCAGGGTGCTAAGGTGCTTTGCGGTGGTGCTCCTGCCGGAGGTAAGGGTTACTTCTATCCCGCAACCGTTCTCGACAACTGTACACAGGATATGGATATTATCCATGAGGAGACCTTCGGTCCGGTACTCCCGCTGGTAGAGTTTGATAATATCGACCAGGTGATCGAGTGGGCTAATGACTGTGAGTATGGTCTGGCTTCTTCTGTCTTTACGAAGGATATCGATACTGCAACACGTATCTGCCGTGAGATTGAGTTCGGTGAGACCTACATCAACCGTATGCACTTCGAGGCTATCCAGGGCTTCCATGCCGGTGTGAAGAAGAGTGGTATCGGTGGCGCCGACGGTAAGCATGGTATGGAGGAATACCTTGTGACAAAGGTTGTATACCTCGACACACACTATGACAAATAGTATTGATGAATAAGAATATCGATTTTTATGAGGATATGCTCAACGGGGCATATCCTCTTTTTTCGCCCATTTCATCGGGTGATAAGCATCTTATTAGACGATCGGCAGACTGATGCCTTTGATCTTCTGGTAGATATCCAGGGCGTATACGTCCGTCATGCCACTGATATAGTCGATAATGGCCATGATACGGGTCTCCAGATTCGGGGAATCGATATCATACTGACTGCTCACGCGGTTGATGAGTTGCCGGGAATAGAAACGGTCGGGGTATACGGCAGCCTCTATGAACGACTCCATGAGTGTAGCCATGATGGTGTAACCAGACAACTCTACGTCTAAGACTGGCTTACTGCGGTAGATATTTTTGAAGGATAACTGCTTGCAACGCCTGTATGCCTCTTTCTGCGGATCAGAGATATGGTCGATCAGACTGCCCTCAAAACGGCCGTTCATGATCGCTTCCTCATTCCTCAGGAAGGCTTCCACGCATTCGTTTTCCAGCTTTCCGATCACTGAGGCCCTCATATAAATAATCTTCTCGTTGTTGTCTGTGATCTCCTCGTCGATAATCCGCTGCTCGATATGCTGACGGATCTCCTTGTCGAAGAAGTCCAGTAGCAGCGCTTTTGTCTCATCATAGGTGAGGATCTTCAGTTTGTGGGCATCTTCGATATCCATGATCTCATAACAGATATCGTCGGCCGCCTCCACGAGATAGACCAGTGGGTGACGGGCATATTTGAGTTTTCCCTGATCGTCGGAGATACAGGGGATGCCCAACTCTTTGGCTATCGTCTGGTAGATACCTTTCTCTTCGTTGAAGAAGCCGAACTTCCCATGTGCTCCGGCATAAGATGAGGAGTGGGGATATTTGACAATGCTTGCCAGCGTGGAGTAGGTCATGACGAATCCACCTTCACGGCGCCCTTTGAAACGGTGGGCTAAAAGACGGAAGGCATTGGCATTTCCTTCAAAGTGGGTCACATCCTGCCAGAAGGATTCGCTGACTTTCTCCTGCAACCATTTGCCTGCTCCCTCCGTGAAAAAGGTCTGAATAGCCTTCTCTCCGGAGTGCCCGAAGGGAGGATTGCCTAAGTCGTGCGCCAGACAGGCCGCACTCACGATGGTGCCTATCTGCGGAAAGAGTGTGTCGGCTAATGCCGGTTCCCGTTGCAGGATACGATGGGCGATATCGTTTCCGAGTGACATGCCTACGCTTGACACCTCCAGACTGTGTGTCAATCGGTTATGCACGAAGATACTCCCGGGTAACGGGAATACCTGTGTCTTGTTCTGCATCCTTCGGAATGGTGCAGAGAATATCAGTCTGTCGTAATCACGCTTAAACTCAGAGCGGTCGTCGTGACGCTCCAGATGTCTGTTTTCCTGTCCTAAACGCTTATTGGATATGAGTTGTTCCCATTTCATCATGATTTTGCAA
Organism: uncultured Prevotellaceae bacterium; assembly: GCA_902797505.1. Lineage (GTDB taxonomy): Bacteria > Bacteroidota > Bacteroidia > Bacteroidales > Bacteroidaceae > Prevotella. The sequence continues at coordinate 18,282 of CADBSW010000012.1, forward strand.
AAGTAATCTAAAATTAGGTAAAAACAATCTTTTTACTGAGAAAAATTGAGTATTGTGAATAGAAATGATTATTTTTGCACTTTAATATTAGATGTAAAAATAAAATGATTGATATTAAGGTAGTCAACAAAGGGCATCATCCCTTACCACAATATGCGACATCACTGAGTGCCGGCATGGATCTGCGTGCCAATCTGGATAACCCTATCGTCTTGCAACCCTTAGAGCGCCGGCTCATCCCTACGGGCATCTATATTGCTCTTCCTGAGGGTTATGAGGCACAGGTGCGCCCTCGCAGCGGACTGGCATTAAAGAAGGGTATCACGGTGTTGAATGCGCCGGGTACTATTGATGCCGATTACCGTGGTGAGGTAGGTGTCGTGCTGATCAATCTGTCGCAGGAACCGTTTACGGTAAACGACGGAGAGCGCATCGCTCAGATGGTCTTTGCCCGTTACGAACAGGGTAACCTGGTTCCTGTGGAGGTATTGGATGAGACAGAGCGTGGGGCCGGTGGCTATGGTCATACTGGTGTGAAATAGTGATGGAGGATATGATCTCTAAGGATAAATACAGCAGATGCTTGAGTGTGGTGTTACATGCACTCCTCATCTTGTGCATCGTGTCGTGCGGTCATGGACAGTTCGTGCAGCAGAAGTCGGCCTTGCCAAAGACTTCCGTCCGCAAAGCCCTGTCGTATAATGATGCGCAACGGTTGAAAGCCTTCTACTATGAGGCGATCAACCAACAGACAAAAAACAATTTTGACGCGGCCTTCGACCTATTGCAGAAGTGTCTTTCCATCGACCCGCAAGCCTCTGAGGTATATTTCTCACTGGCTGCCTATTATGCGGAGTTGCAGAATGACTCCATGGCTATGTACTGCATGAACAAGGCCGTGGAGCTGTCTCCATCGAATGATACATACCTGGAGCGCTTGGCCATCACACATATTAACTCACGACAGTTTGCGGAGGCTTCCAACGTTTACGAAAAACTCTTTCAGAATAATCGTGATCGTTCGGATGTGCTGAACGTTCTCTTGCAGTTGTACAACCAACAGCGGGAGTACGATAAGATGTTGGAGACCCTTGACAGGATTGAGCGAATCGAGGGAAACAGTGAGCAACTGGCCTTGGCGAGGATGCGTGTGTATGCTCAACAAGGTGACAAAGACAATGAGTTTCATGCACTGAAGTCTCTCTCTGAGCAATATCCTCATGACATGAACTACCGTATTATGACGGGTAACTGGCTGTTGCAGAATGGTCAGGATGAGGAGGCCCTGAATGAGTATAACTATGTATTGAGTCAGGAACCAGACAACCAGGCTGTGAAACTGTCGTTGATAGACTACTACCGCACGGTAGGATCCGACTCGCTGGCTAATGATTTGCAAGAGAAGATGCTCATCAATCCTGATACGGAGGCAAATACGAAGTTGACGCTGATGCGGAAGGTGGTGGCAGACAATGAACAGGCGGGGGGCGACAGTACAGAGGTGCTTGACCTCTTTCAGCGTATTCTCGCAGAACCCCAACGTACTTCAGACATGACTGAGCTGTATGCTGCCTACATGTCGCTGAAGAAGATGCCGCAGGATACGATCAATAATGTGTTGAGGGATGTGCTGAAGATCGCCCCCGACAATTCCGGTATTCGTTTGCAGTTGTTACAGTCGTTGTGGGAAAAGAAAGCATTTGATGAGGTGATCAGTCAGAGTAAGGCTGGTGTCGCCTATAATCCCGATAACATGCTGTTTTATTATTTCTTGGGGATGGCCTACTCACAGCAAGACAAGCATGATGAGGCGCTGGAGACATTCCGTCAGGGCGTAACGCAGATTAATGAGGACAGCAACAAAGAGATCGTCTCCGACTTCTATGCGATCATGGGTGACCTGCTCCATGAAAAGGGTAAGATAGAGGAGGCATTCGCGGCTTATGACAGTTGTCTGCACTGGAAGAGCGACAATGTGACAGCACTCAATAACTACGCCTATTATCTTAGTGTTCTCAACAGAGACCTTAGTAAGGCAGAGCAGATGAGTTATAAAACCATCAAGGCAGAACCCGCCAATGCTACCTATCTGGATACATATGCCTGGATTCTCTTTATGCAGGAGCGCTATGCCGAGGCAAAGATCTATATCGATCAGACATTGCAACATGATAAAGAGCCATCGGATGTCGTATTGGAACATGCAGGAGATATCTATGCGATGAATAAAGACTTCGATAAGGCGGTGGAGTATTGGAACAAATCCCTGAAAGCTGGTAATACCAGCAAACTACTTTTACGAAAAATAAAATCAAAGAAATATATTGAGAAATGAAAAAGATATGCTTTTTGTTTTTGACTTCGATCATTTTGGTGTCGTGCGGCTCCAAGAAAGCGATAGTGACAGATACGCCTAAGGTTAATGTGGAGAACGCAGAGACACCCGAGGCAAAGAAACAACATGTGGAGATGTTTGTCAAACGCGTCTTTGACAATGCGCAGACCACGAAGAATATCTCCTCGAAGATTGATTTCCGCATCCAGCAGGGCAGTAAGGACATATCGGTATCGGGAAAGATACAGATGCGAAAGGATGAGGTGATCCGTATCCAACTGAATGTGCCTATCCTGGGTATGGAGGCCGGTAGATTGGAGTTTACGAAAGACTATGCGATGATCGTCGACCGTGTGCATTCCCAATATGTAAAAGGTGACTATAACGAGATCTCTTTCCTCAAAGACAAGGGTTTGAACTTCTCTACCCTGCAGGCCATCTTCTGGAATGAACTGTTCTTGTTGGGTAAACAGAAGGTTACCGATGCATCGCTCTCTGCCTACGAGGTGACGATGGGTCCTGTGGAGTCTATCCTCCGTCAGGCATACGAGAATATGAACTGTGCGTGGACGACAGAAACCAATGACGGAAAGATCCAGCGGGTGGATGTCACCTATAACAGTAAACAGCATGGGAATACCACCATGGGGTGTGACTATGAGGATTTCAAACTGCTCAATGGTAAACCGTTCCCCAACAGACTGTCGCTGAATATGAACTCTAAGATTTCGGGTAAGGCGCGTGATATGAAAGTGGAGATTAAGATGAAGAATATCAGTACAGATGGCAACTGGGATTCCTTTACGACCCTTTCAAAGAAATACAAGGCGGTAACAGCTGAAGATGTGTTAAAGATATTGATGAATCTGTAATGAAGAAATGGCTACTGATCATCGTGGCAATGGTCTTCCTGCAGAGTCCATATGCCCAGACGAGAAAGACGACGGCGACAAAGGCTAAGTCGTCTGCCGTACAGCAGCGGAGGAAAACCACTGCAAAGAAGACGACCTCGAAAACATCCGCTACGAGGTCGACAACTAAGAAGCAGACGCCCAAGGCACCGGCCGTCACCAACTCGTCTATCAAAGGACTGCAGAATCAGCGTGCAACGATTCAAAAGAAGATCAAGGAACAAGAGTCGTTGCTGCGGGCTAATAAGGCTGATGTAAAGAAGCGTCTGGACAACCTGCTGACTATTAACAGTGATATCGACCAGCACCAGAAGTCCATCCAGGAGATACAGAAAGATCTTACGCATATCGATGATAATATCCAATTGTTAGAGACACAGTTGGAGACGCTCGAGAAACAACTGCAGGAGCGTAAGGACAAGTATGTCAAGAGTATGCGGTATATCAATAAGCACCATCGCGTGCAAGACCAACTGATGTTTATCTTCTCTGCCAAGAACCTGGCGCAGATGTACCGTCGTATGCGGTTTGTACGTGAATATGCCAGTTACCAACGTGCACAGGGTGAACTTGTTAAGGGAAAACAAGAGCAGATAGATGCCAAGAAACAAGAGTTGGTGAAGGTTAAGAAAGACAAGAATAACCTGCTCTATAAGGGTAAAAAGGCAAAGGAAGCCTTGGAAGTCAAGCAGGCAGAACAAAAACAGATGGTAAATACGTTGCAGCGACAGCAGAAGGCCATACAAGGAATTATCGCTGAGCAACGTAAGAAAGACCAGGAACTGAATGCTTTGATCGACCGTTTGGTGGAAGAAGAGATTGCCAAGGCCCGTATTCGTGCTGCTGAGGAAGCCCGTAAGAAGGCGCTTGCTGAAGCTGCCGCCAAGAAAAAACGTGAGGAAGAGTTGGCCCGTAAGAAAGCTGAGGCAGAGGCTGCCGCTAAGGAAAATGCCCGTAGGATAGCTGCCGCCAAGGAGCGTGAGGAGAAAATGAAAGAGGCTGCCCGCAAGGCTGCAAAGAAAGATGAAGAGACGCGTGCCCGTGCAGAACAGAAAGCTCGTGAGGCTCAGGCAGAGCGTGAGGCAGCCGAGCTAAAAGCTAAGGTTGACCGCGAGCGTCGTGAGAAAGAGATGTCAGAAGCCAAACGTGAGTCACGTGAGGCTACGATGTATAGCAGTGTGGATCGTAAGTTGAGTAGTAACTTCGAGAGTAACAAGGGTCGTCTGCCGATACCTACCACGGGTACTTATCGCATCGTGAGTCATTACGGACAATATAATGTGGAAGGCCTGCGTGGCGTTACACTCGATAACAAGGGTATCAATATCAAGGTGAACCCCGGAGCACAGGCTCGCGCTATCTTTAATGGTGAGGTAAGTGCGGTCTATAGGGCCGACGGACAGTATCTGGTGATGGTGCGCCATGGCAGTTATATCTCTATCTATGGTAATCTCCATTCGGTGAATGTGCACCGTGGACAACAGGTAAGTACCCGACAGATCTTAGGAACCGTGGACAGTGGTAATATCCTGCATTTCCAGTTGCGTAGGGAAATGACGAAACTGAATCCCGAGGTTTGGCTCGGAAGATAGATGAATGCAAGCTAACTTGTAAAGATGAGGCTTTGACGGTGTTACCCTATTATTTGATGGTAGCACCGTCAAGCAGTTTCATATAGGTATAGATACCATTCTCAATCTCTGACAAACGGATATACTCATCTGCAGAATGTGAGCGAGAACTCTCTCCCGGTCCCAGTTTTAGTGAGGGGAAGGGCATCAAGGCCTGGTCAGAGAGTGTCGGTGAACCAAAGGGTTGCATGCCCATGGCTACACATCGCTTCACGATGGGATGCTCTCTGTCGATGCAGGAGGAGTGAAGATGGAATGAACGGGCTTTGACTTCGCCCTTCAGATGGTTCTTGATGAAATCATAGACATCCTCGTTGCGGTAATATTCATTCGTGCGGATATCTACCGTGAAGGTACATTTGTCGGGAATGACATTATGTTGTGTGCCGGCGTTGATAACTGTTACGTTCATCAGGGTAGGACCGAGAAGGTCGCTAACCTTCTCAAACCGATAGTTGCGCAACCAGTTTAAGTCATCTAGTGCCTCGTAGATGGCATTCACTCCCTCTTGACGTGCCGCATGTCCAGATACTCCTTTACAGGTGACATCCAGCACCATCAGTCCTTTCTCGGCTATCGCTGGTTGCATGCCGGTAGGTTCTCCGACAATGGCCACATCCACCTTCGGCAACAAAGGCAGTACCCGTCGGATACCATTGATGCCCGACACCTCCTCTTCTGCGGAGGCTAAATAGATAAGGTTATACTGCTGTTGCTTCTCTGTCAACAGACGAAAAACTTGCAACAGTGATACGAGTCCTCCACCGCAGTCGTTGCTCCCTAATCCATACAGACAATCATCCTCCACAACGGGCATGAATGGATTTCTTTCCCAGGAATCAACCGGCTTTACCGTGTCTATATGTGCGTTTAATAATAGGGTGGGGCGCTGCTCGTCGTAGTGTGGATCCATAATCCACAGATTGTTACCCTCACGATGAATGGTGAAGTGCTCATATTGCTTGATATAGTCAGACAAGACATCGGCTGCATCCTGTTCTTGACGACTGACAGAGGGCGTGCTGATCAGTCTTTTCAGCAAATCAATGGCATCTGTATACGACTCTTTATATTCCATAATCAGCGACAAAGATACGGATAAGTAAGTGAAATGCAAAAAAAAGCCTGATTTTTCTTTTGCATTTCCGAGCGAGAGTATCTTCAACGCAGTTAAAGATATAATTTTTTGATGAAAAAGAACAATTTCTCAATTTATTTTATTACTTTTGCATGAATAAATAAATTATAGCTTATGCAAACAAGATGTCATCTTTCTATCCTAATACATGAGCAAGCTAAGAAATACGGAGAAAAGGTTGCTATGAACTACCGTGATTTCGGTAGTTTGAAGTGGAAGACTGTCTCTTGGAATCAGTTCTCTGATCGTGTAAAACAAGTCAGTAACGCGCTGCTGAACATAGGTGTTAAGGTGCAGGAGAATATCGGTGTGTTCGCCCAGAATACCGTTCAGTATCTTTATACTGATTTCGGTGCTTTTGGTATTCGAGCTGTTTCTGTTCCTTTCTATGCCACCAGTAGTGAGCAGCAAATACAATACATGATCGTGGATGCGAATATCCGTTTCTTGTTCGTTGGAGAACAAGAGCAGTATGATAAGGCTCACCGGGTATTGCCGTTATGCCATTGTCTGGAGAAAATCATTGTATTTGATCCCAGTGTACGTATTGCCGAGGGTGATCCCAGTACGATGTATTACGATGATTTCCTGAAACTTGGAGAGGGCTATCCCCGTCAGTCAGAGGTGGAAAACCTATGGAGCCAGGCCAACGAGGATGATATCGCAAACATTCTCTATACCAGTGGAACAACAGGCGAGAGCAAAGGTGTGCTGTTACATTACGGACAGTATCATGCCGCATTCATTGCCAATGATGAGAATCTCCCTGTTGGAGAGAACGACCGTATCATGAATTTCCTGCCGTTCACCCATATCTTCGAACGAGGATGGATGTTCCTCTGTCTTACGGAAGGAGCAGAGCTGATCGTGAACACCTACCCGAAAGAGATCCAAGACTCTATGAAAGAGATGCATCCTACGTGTATGTGCTCTGTCCCGAGGTTCTGGGAGAAGGTGTATATCGGCGTGACGGAGAAGATAGAGAACTCCAGTGCTGCACAGAAGGCATTGATGAAGAAGGCCTTGGCTGTCGGTAGGAAGCATAATATAGAATACCTCAGCAGGGGTAAGCGCCCGCCATTGTGGTTGCACTTGGAGTATGAGGCATTCGACAAGACCTTGTTCTCCTTGGTGAGAAAGCAACTCGGTCTTGAAAAAGCGAATTTCTTCCCAACTGCCGGATCGTATGTGTCTCCGCAGGTGGAGGAGTTTATTCATAGTATCGGTATCTTCATGATGGTAGGCTACGGACTTACTGAGAGTCTGGCTACTGTCAGCAATGATCATAAGGGTGAACCATTCACCGTTGGCTCTGTTGGTCGTCCAATCAATGGCTTAGAGATAAAGATCGGTGAGAACGACGAGATCCTGTTGAAAGGTCCAACGATCACACGTGGATATTACAAACGGGATAATCTCAATAAGGAAGCATTCACCGAGGATGGATTCTTCCGGACAGGTGATGCCGGTTATCTGAAAGATGGTGAGTTGTATCTGAAAGAACGTATCAAGGAGTTGTACAAGACTTCTAACGGTAAGTTCATCGCTCCGCAGATGATCGAGTCAAAACTATTGGTGGATAAGTACATCGAGCAGATTGCTGTCGTTGCCGATCAACGTAAGTTCGTATCTGCCCTTATCGTTCCTGCTTTCGCTGAGTTGGATAACTATGCGAAAGATAACGATATAGAGTTCGCAACACATGAGGAGCTCTGTAAGGATCCGCGCATCGTGAAGATGTTGTCAGAACGTATCGACACCCTGCAGCAGCAGTTGGCTAACTATGAGAAGATCAAGCGCTTTACCCTGCTGCCGAAGCCGTTCACGATGGAGGCTGGCGAGTTGACGAACACTTTGAAGATCAAGCGTGCCGTGCTGAACAAGAATTATGCGGAGCAGATCGAGGAGATGTATAAAGAATAAATGTTTTATTCCAGCATAATCGTGTTGGAGACTATTCGAAAAAGAATTAAATGATTACACAAGACCAGCTGAAGGATGTCTTGGATCGTGCGGAGAAGTTGAAGCACTATCTGAAGATTGACGAGAAGCAATTAGAATATGAGGAAGAGGAGCTCCGTACACAGGCTCCTGACTTTTGGGAAGATCCTAAGCGTGCCCAACAGCAGATGAAGAAGGTGAAAGGCATCAAACGGTGGTTGGACGACTACCAGGAGGTGCGCACCATGGCAGATGAGCTGCAGTTAGCCTTCGATTTCTATCATGAAGAGATGGTGACCGAAGAGGAGGTTGATGAGGATTACCGTAAGGTGATCGATGCCATTGAGAAACTGGAGCTGAAGAATATGTTGCGGCAGAAGGAGGATCCGATGGAGGCTGTAATCAAGATTAATTCTGGTGCTGGTGGCACAGAGGCACAAGACTGGGCTTCTATGCTCATGCGAATGTATATGCGTTGGTGTGAGGCACATGGTTATAAGGTGACTGTGGCTGATCTTCAGGATGGCGATGAGGCTGGCATCAAGAGCGTTACCATGGAGGTGGAAGGTGGCGAGTATGCATACGGCTACCTGAAGAGTGAGAATGGTGTGCATCGTTTGGTGCGTGTCTCTCCCTTCAATGCACAGGGTAAGCGTATGACGTCCTTCGCCTCGGTATTTGTTTCTCCGCTTGTTGACGATACCATTGAGGTGTATGTCGATCCAGCCAAGTTATCATGGGATACCTTCCGTTCATCGGGTGCCGGTGGACAGAATGTCAATAAGGTGGAGTCGGGTGTACGACTGCGTTATTGGTATACCGACCCGGATACGGGTGAGGAAGAGGAGATCCTCATTGAGAATACCGAGACACGTGACCAGCCAAAGAACAAAGAGAAAGCCATGTTGCTCTTGAAATCACAGTTGTATGACCGTGCGATGAAGAAACGTCTTGAGGCACAGGCAAAGATAGAAGCAGGAAAGAAAAAGATAGAGTGGGGTAGTCAGATACGTAGTTATGTTTTTGATGATCGCCGAGTGAAAGACCATCGTACCAATTATCAGACTACTGATGTGGATGGTGTGATGAACGGTAAGATAGACGACTTTATCAAAGCGTATCTGATGGAGTTCCCTACATCGGATGAAGAACAGTAAAACCTTAAAATAATTATAACATGAACAAGAAAAGACAAGCACAGCGCGCTCGTCGCGCTGCTCAGGAAGAGGCAAGCGCAAAGAGTATCATCAAATGGATTTGTGTCGGTTTGATTGCTATTGCCTTGATCTATGTGATCTTTATATTCGCTCATCAGTAAGAGTAGCGAATTGATCTAACAAACTAGGGGAGTGCGGGGGATAGCGAAAGGTATATCCCCCGGTTACTCTTTATCTTCATATCTGTGCAGACATGGACAGTTATTTTTGTCTGTATCTGTATTGTTGTATAATTATTTCACTATTATCCAGGTTAACGAATAGGTTATGGAGAAGTCTGACAGAGGATTATTTGGTACAAAGATTGGTGTGATCCTGGCTACTGCCGGTGGTGCCGTGGGCTTAGGAAATGTATGGCGCTTCCCCTTCGTGACCGGACAGAATGGTGGGGCAGCCTTTATCCTTATATATATATTATGTGTATTGCTGCTGGGATTGTCGGTAATGCTCTGTGAGATGATTATCGGACGTCACGCGCATGCCAACACCGCCCGGGCATATACGATATTGGCAAATGGCAAACCCTGGAAATGGATCGGATATTTGGGCGTTTTGACAAGTGCGCTGATCCTCGGCTATTATGGCGTAGTAAGCGGGTGGACCCTGCAATATGTCTTCTCGTCATTGACCGGACACATACACGGAACTCCCGAAGTATTCAAGGATCAGTTCCAATCTTTTATCTCCCATCCTATCGAACCGATTCTGTGGTTGGCTGCTTTGATGGGCATGGCCCATCTGATCATCGTTCGTGGCGTGGAAGAGGGTATCGAGAAGGCTTCAAAGATCATGATGCCACTGTTGTTTATCCTGCTGATCGTATTGATGTGCAGTTCGTTGATGCTCCCCAATGCCTGGAAGGGTGTAGAGTTCTTGTTTAAGCCCGACTTCTCAAAAGTCACTGGCAAGACTTTCCTTGAGGCACTCGGTCAGGCTTTCTTCTCACTGAGTATTGCCATGGGATGTCTTTGTACCTATGCCAGTTATTTCTCGAAAGACACCCGACTGACCACATCCGCCCTGCAGATAGCAGGACTTGATACGCTGGTGGCTATCCTCAGTGGACTGGTAATCTTCCCCGCTGCCCTCTCCGTAGGTATACAGCCGGATAGCGGTCCGTCACTGATCTTCATTACCTTGCCTAATGTCTTTGAGCAAGCCTTCGGCAGTGTGCCGGTGATCGAATACATCGTGTCATTCTCTTTCTACCTCTTGCTGACCATTGCCGCTCTCACCTCGTTTATCTCTATTCATGAGGTGTCCACCTCTTTCTTAAGGGAGGAGTTGCATATCCAAAGAAAGAATGCCGCGCGGATTGTATCTTGCTATGGTATTATACTTGGAGCTCTCTGTTCTTTGTCGATGGGTGAGCGCAACTGGCTCACGCTCTTTGGCATGAACCTCTTTGATTTCTTCGATTGGTTCACCGCCAACTGTTGTCTGCCGATAGGTGCCTTCTTCACCTGTCTGTTTATCGGATGGTATGTGGATCATAAGATTATAAGCGACGAGATGAGCAACTGGGGAACGATCAAGGCACCCCATCTGCGGGCGTTTACCTTTATGGTGCGCTTTGTCTGTCCAGTATTGATATTTATTATTTTCCTGCATCAGTTCGGAGTGATATAACATGGAGAAGTCACGTGGTCGTTTTATCTCGAAGATAGGAATAGTCCTTGCCACTGCCGGCTCTGCTGTCGGCTTAGGGAACATCTGGCGTTTCCCTTACGAGACGGGGCAGAATGGTGGTGCGGCATTTATCCTTATCTACTTGGTATGTATCCTCTTGCTGGGGATACCGGCCATGCTCTGTGAGTTGATTATTGGAAGAAATGCGAAAGCCAATGCTACCCGTGCCTATGGTAAAGGACCATGGCGACTGGTTGGTTATATGGGGGTGCTCACAGGATTTACTATCATGGGATTCTATTGTGTGGTAGCCGGATGGACCATGCAGTATGTGTATGCTGCTATTGTCGGACGTATGCATGGTGACACGGCGTACTTCCAGCAGTACTTCTCTGAGTTCTCCTCACATCCTTACCGCCCGGTTTTGTGGATGGCTCTGTTTATGCTCCTTACACACTTGGTGATCAACAAGGGTGTGCAAAAGGGTATTGAACGGGCCTCCAAGATACTGATGCCCATCCTTTTCCTCTTGCTGCTTGTCCTTGTGGTATGTTCTCTTTCTCTGCCCAACGCGATGAAGGGTGTGGAGTTTCTCTTAAAACCTGATTTCTCAGAGGTTACCGGTAAGACGTTCTTCGATGCGTTAGGACAGACATTCTTCACGCTGAGTACCGGTATGGCTGCCTTGTGTACCTATGCCTCGTATTTCGGCAATGATGTCAATCTGACTAAGTCGGCTTTCCATGTGGCTGCCATCGATACCCTTGTGGCTATCCTCAGTGGACTGGTGATCTTCCCCGCTGCCTTTTCGGTAGGGGTATCCCCAGATGCAGGTCCTTCCCTTATCTTTATCACCTTGCCGAATGTGTTCGAACAAGCCTTCTCCGCAGTGCCAGCGGTAGGGTACGTGGTGAGTATCCTCTTCTTCTTGCTGCTGTCCTTGGCGGCACTGACCTCGGTCATCTCTATGCACGAGACCCCCACGGCCTTTGTTGCAGAGGAGTTTCATATCGAGCGAAAGAAGGCGGCGTGGATCGTTACCATCCTCGCCATCATCACAGGCACCCTGTGCTCTTTGTCGTTAGGAGCTGTTCCTTCCCTGCAGATCATCGGGAAGAGCCTGTTCGATTTCTTTGATTTCTTATCAGCCAATATATTATTGACGATGGGCGGCATGCTTACCTGCATCTATGTAGGGTGGGTGATGCCCCGTCAGCAGGTGCACGACCAGATGACCAACTGGGGAACGTATAAAAACGGTTTCTATCCGTTGTTCGTGCTTGCTGCCAGATATATCTGTCCTTTAGGCATTCTGATGATCTTCCTTCATCAGTTTGGTCTTATATGACCGCCTCCCAATCCAACTTTAAACCTTAAACCTTAAACCCTAAACCCTAAACCAAAAATAATACTATGAATATGAAAGAATTTTTTTATTTCCAGAAATCCGACCGTCATGTGTTGTTGGTCTTGTTGGGCATTGCTGCCTTCTTTATGTCGCTCGTTTACTTTTTAGGTTCCGATGAAATGGACGAAAATGAGGGATTTGCTGTAGACTCCGTTTGTTATCAGTCGTATGACAGACGCTATCCCAACCGTCCTTACAAGAGACGACAACAACCGTATTATGCCGTGCCCGAGACAAAGGCAGAGCGCTTCCCCTTCGATCCGAATACAGCCGACAGTACACAGTTCTTGCGATTGGGATTACAACCGTGGCAAATACGGAATATCTATAAATACAGGGCCCATGGCGGTATCTATCGAAAGCCAACCGATTTTGCCCGACTCTACGGACTTACACTTAAGCAATACAAATCGTTGGAACCCTATATCAGGATCTCTTCTGACTACCTGCCTGCAGCCGCTTATTATGAACAAAAAACCTCGGTTTCATCGGAAGATATAAAACGTGATACCCTTTCCTATCCAAGAAAGATTTCTATGGGTGAATACGTTATGCTGAATGAGGCAGATACCAGTAACTTAAAACAGGTGCCCGGTATCGGATCGTATTATGCACGAGCTATTATCAGATACGGAGAACGGTTAGGAGGCTATTATGATGTTTCCCAACTGTTAGAGATTAAAGGTTTTCCCGAGGAATCAATCTCTTACTTCCGAGTCGCTCAAACAACATTGAGGAAGATTAACGTGAACACCATGTCTTTAGAGCAGTTGCGCAAACATCCTTACATTGGATTCTATCAGGCTAAGGCAATCGTGGAATACCGTCGTCTGCACGGACCTCTCAGTAATCTGCGACAACTGTCAACTACCGGACTGTTCCCTGAAGAGTCGTTATCAAAGTTAAAGCATTATGTAGTATATTAGTAAAAATTTCTTCTAATTAGTCCTTTATTAGATTAATTTGATAGTTTAACAACCGGAAAACGACTCTATGTTTAAAATATTCTATCAAAAATAAAAGAAATAAAAAATTATTTTGTACCTTTGCAGCCGTATAGCAAAAAAACATCTACTAATCAATTCTTCACAGAAGACTTCGGAGAGATCGTTTAGCTGAAATTTTAATCAATCTACAAATAATTATTAATCAAAACAAGTAACAAGGTATGAATGACGCAATGAGATTATTGTGCAAATTCTGTCTCTTCGCCGTGTTTGCTGTTATGCCTTCATTGGTATCGGCGCAGACTATTGCAAAGGGACAAGTCTTGGATGCCAGCAATGAGTCAGTCATAGGCGCTACTGTTGTTGAAAAGGGTAATCCCCAGAATGCGACGGTAACAGACCTGGATGGTAACTTCACGCTGAAGCTTCAAAAATCCAAGAATGTTATCATTTCCTTCATTGGAATGGTTACACAGGATCTGCCTGCAAGTGAGAACATGAAAGTTGTCCTTCAGGAAGATAACAGTGCCCTGGAAGAGGTTGTCGTTGTTGGTTATACCAGCAAGGCACGTAAGGACCTTACCGGTTCGGTAGGATCTATCAGTGGTGCGAAGTTGGCCGCTATCCCTGTAGCATCTGCCGGTGAGGCTCTTCAGGGAAAGATTGCCGGTGTACAGGTAAGTACTGTCGATGGTGCTCCTGGTGCCGACATCTACATTAAGATTCGTGGTGGTGCCGCTCTGGGTCAGAACAATCAGCCACTGTATATCGTGGATGGTTTCCAGCAAGACAAC
>CADBSW010000013.1 GCA_902797505.1 uncultured Prevotellaceae bacterium
AGGTTTTTGTCTTCCAGCAGAGCAATCGACACATCATTCTGTTGTACATCAATTACTAATTCGCTGGTCATCTGCTCTTGATTTGCTGTTGTCTCTTTCTTTTCTTCCGAAAGGAAAGCATAAGAGCAAGTAATTACTTGCTCTTATGACGATTCTTTCTCAGTCTCTTCTTACGTTTGTGAGTGGCCATCTTGTGACCCTTCTTTTTCTTTCCGTTTGGCATAGCCTTAATAATTTAAATGTTATTATTAATATGATTAATGTTTTTATTATTCACCTTTCATCTTAGCAACTAAGCTCTTTGATGGCTTGAAGCTGGGGAAATCGTGTGCTGCGATGAGCAGGGTAGTGTTCTTGGTGATGTTACGAGCGGTCTTCTCTGCTCTGTGCTTTACAACAAAACTACCGAAACCACGGAGGTAAACGTTTTCTTTTCTTTCTACAAGACTTTTCTTAACGGTGTCCATGAATGCCTCAACGGTAGCAGACACGTCTTTTCTTGCTAAACCTGTTTCCTGAGCGATTGACTCAATAATCTCTGCTTTAGTCATTTTATATTATATTTTTTATGATAATTTTTAATTTGGATTGCAAAGATACGGCTTTTCCTTCGTATACGGAAATTTATTTTGTTTTTTTTGCAAAAATACCGTAATAATAGTCGTTATCTGTGCCCTTTTATCTCCTATATATCTAATAAGGTGTAAATCAGATAATTATTTACCATATTTGTCGATCAGTGCTTGTGCCTGCTCATTTCCCATCTCCTGGGCTTTACGCAGGTTGGCTAATCCCTTCTCTTTATCGTTGGTGTGTATCTGTGCCAATCCTAGTAGCAGATAGCCCTCACTGTATTCTGGTGCGATGGCTACACAGCGTTCGGCAGTCTGCAGTGCCTTGTCAGCCATATTCACTCTAAGTTGTAGCGATGCCATCTCTGCGTAGTAGAGTGGTTCGTTAGGGGCCAGCAGGATAGCGCGTGCAATATCACGCAGTGCCTGTTGATAGAGTCGACCCTTAACCTCTGCCTGTTCACGGATGTAGTAGAAGTTGGCATTTACACGTCCTTGCATGAGGTATTCGTAACGGTTATAGTCGAACACTGCTTGACGGAAACTGTCTGCGGCATGATAGACGTTGGCACGTTCAAGGAAATAGGGTGCTGTCTCGAGGATCCTCAGGGTGTCGGTGGTGTTGATGGCACTGTCGAGCAGGGCAATCACTTCCTTGGCAGGAGCATTGAGCATCTCCTTACAACGGGCTGACTCGAAGAGCAACTCCGGACTCTTGATTTCTGTATTGCGATAAAGGTCGGTGAAGAGATCGTCTGCCTCTTGATACTTCTTTTGTGAGAACATGATCTGTGCCTGCAGATGACGGTATAGGGGCAGCGGTTTTACTTGGTAGGCAGCCACGGCCTCTTCGTATGCCTTGTCCAAACTCCAGTTTTCATAAGGGATGGTGCTATACACCTCTTTGTCGAAAATGAGCTTGCTGAATTGATAATGCACATCTTCTTTATTGTCGACGTTCTTCAGGGCTTGCTGCATCGTCTCGTCGGCATCTTGGAATTGTCCGTTGGCCATCTGTCGTCTTGCCCGTGCATCATAACCGTCGATCAGGTTGGGGTAGAGGGCGAGGAAGTCATTGATGGCAGCCTCGTATTTGATAGAGTCGCCACTCTGACTGGCCATTACCAAGGTAAGCTGGGCCTGTGACTTGTCGGATGACATGGCCATGGGGATACCGATCTGCTTAACGGTGGCATCACCGAAAGAGAGGGCATTCATCGTCAACTCCTGAATAAAACGGGCATCGGTGGCATGGGTATCGAAGGTGGTTGTGCTGATCTGCATGAGTCCCAGCACCTCACCCTTGGCATTAACAAACGGACAGGCTACGGCATTGTCGGGAGCGTTCATACCTATTATATAATAGGTGTACTTATTCATGAAACTCTCCACGCCTTTTACGGTGGATTCTGTAATCTCTGGTTTCTTGAGGGCATAACCTACAAGAGAGATCTTTTCTCCGACAGCTGCACTGGTAGTGGCCATGGGTGCTGGTGTTGTCTTACCGTCAACCATAAAATGGGCAGCATCATAGATGTCATTGACACCTAACATGCGTGTAACGTTCATCTTGTTACCCTCATGGTCGATTACTACGGCAGTAGCTGCCCCCAGGAATGGTTTCAGATCACTGATGGCCTCACCATTCTTTCCAACGAAGACTCCATGTGAGGATGCCAACAGACTACCATCGGCGCGAAAGGTAGTGAGGGTGAAGACACTGTTGGTTACTTTACTGACGGCTGCCGACTGTGCCCATGTGACGGTGGTAGCTGTTAAGAGAATAACAAGTAATAGATATTTGATTCTTTTCATTTCTGTTTTTCGTTTCAATAATTATTGTTGCAATAGTGCTTTGGCATTGTCGATGGCGGCGGCCGTGATGTCTGCGCCACTCAGCATCTGTGCGATTTCCTGCAGTCTTTCCTCCTTATTGAGCATCACCATGGTGGTGGTAGTGCCGAAGATGCTCTCTTCCTTTCGCACCTTGTAATGATGACTGCCACGCGCTGCTATCTGGGGTAGGTGGGTGATGCTGATTACCTGACGGTCGTTGGCACCCATCTCTTGCATGATATGCCCCATCTTCTCTGCGATCTTTCCACTTACACCTGTATCGATCTCGTCGAAGATGATAGTTGGCAGTTTTACCTTATTACTAATCATTGCTTTCAGGGATAGCATCACACGGGCTATCTCACCACCGGAAGCAACGTCGGCAACAGGCAGCATCGGCGTGTTGGTATTCGCACTGAAGAGGAAGCAGATCTTGTCGGCACCCGTTGATGACAGCGGCTTTTCGGTTATCTCTATGGCAAACCTTACCTGTGGTATCCCTAAGGGTACCAATCGTTCGGTCATCTCCTTCTCGATCTTCTTGGCCGCTTTCTTTCTTTCCTTGGTGAGTTGTTGAGCCAGACGATTACATGTTGCCAGCATCTGTTGTTCCTCTTCCTGTAACTTCTGCAACAGTTCATCACTATTGTCAACGGTGTTGAGTTGCTCTTTCAGTTCATCACGAAGTGTTATCAGTTCTTCCACCGTGCTCACATGATGTTTCTGTTCCAGCGAATAGAGGGTGTCGAGGGTGTTGTTGATCTGTTCCAGGCGCTGGGGATCGTAATCGATATCCTGTACCTCGTTACGGATTCCTTCATAGAGATCCTTCAACTCGATCATGCAGTTGTCGATACGCTCGGCAGTCTCTTTAATGCTGGGATAGACATCGGTAATATCGTTGATATGACGGGAGACCTCTTTGAGTTGTGAGAGAATACCACCGCCCTCATCACTGCTGAACTGTTGTTCGGCGGAAAAGAGGTTTAGCTTGATTTCCTCTACATGACTCAGTTTGTCACGTTCCTGTTCTAACTCTGTCTGCATCTCCGGATAGAGGTCGACCTTACTGAGTTCCTGATATTGAAAACGGATATAGTCAGCCCGCTCTTGTATCTCAGAGATCGTCTGTTTCTGCTGCTCTATCTGCTGACATATCGATTGATACTGCTTGAAATAAGATTGATAATCATGTAGTATCTCGGAATTGTCAGCAATGATATCAACGGTGCGCAACTGGAAATCCTCTTCTTGAAGCAGCAGATTCTGGTGCTGAGAATGAATGTCTACCAGTTGTTGTCCCAACAGTCGCATCATCGTGAGTGTCACGGGGGTATCATTGATGAAGGCTCTGCTTTTTCCTGTAGCGGTAATCTCTCGTCTGAGTATGCAGTCATTGAGGTCGTAGTCGATCTCATTCTCTGTGAAAAAATCCTCCATGGGATATCTTGAGAGATCAAAATGGGCCTCTACGGTACATTTCTTTGCACCGCTTTTGATGGATTTTATATCAGCGCGCTGACCGAGTAATAAGCCCAATGCGCCTAAGATGATACTCTTTCCGGCGCCTGTCTCTCCTGTTATTACAGAGAAACCACGGTGCAGATCAATATTCAACTCATCAATGAGCGCATAGTCTTTGATATATAGCTGCTTCAGCATGTTCTTATTGTTTTATCTTTTCCCAGGCGTTATTCTGCGAGGCATTAATGGAAAAGAGTATTTCGTAAACGGTTTCTTTTTCTTTCTGGGTACCTTTACCTTTATAGATATTCGCCAACTCATCACGTTTATAGTCGGTCCATATCTGTGGTAACATACTCAACGGGCGATCCTCATGGCATTTCTTTAGATCATTTTCCAAGGCTGCAGAGATATTGACCCTTCCTCTTTCGGCATTATTAGCCATCTCGTCGAGTCCTAAACGATAGTAATCGTATTGCAACTGGCGGAACGGTTTCATCGAACCTTCCAGGTAATCGTTGATGATGGCAAACCGGTTCCTGCTGTTGTCAAACGCTTTCCAACCGGTGAAATTGAGGTTCTGTGCATTGTTGGTCAGATAGAGACAGCGCTGAAGCACATCCTCTCCGCCCATGGGGGCAAAGGAGTCGAGATCCAGTCCGATGATCAGATAGGCGTAATAGGCGATAAGTGCCACTAACTGGTTGTCGATCTGCTCCTCGTTGAAGTTCAGTTGATCAAACTGTGCATACTCGAAATTGAAGTCGGCATCTCTGTTGTTATATAACGTGGTAGTATACGAGGCATTGTAGACGGGTCTGTTTGCCTGTATCAATGCTGAACAGGTGAATAGATTACTTGCCTGATCATACTTGGAAACAGTGATGTTGAAATTACAGACGATACGTTCGTTTTTCTGGAATTGCAGTGATGTCCACTGTGTATCGTTGATAAACTGTTCCAGGTTTTTCTGCAAGTCGTCGAACACGCTTTTGTCGGTACCCTGTATCTGGTTATGGTTAATAGTTACCCGCGCCTGCAACTCTTGTGCGGTTGCAGACGAGATACCTATCAGCAATAGGATAGTGAGCAGGATACAACGTGTTTCCTTCATTCGTATACAGATGTACTTATCGGTTGTTAAACTCCTTCAGACGGATACGGGTTAATACCTGTTTTGTATTATAGGTGAAATCACCAGAAAGGATCCAACTGAAATAACCCGGATCGCGATGCAGCACATCGGCAACGGCCCAACCCTTGTATTTACCGAAGTTGAATACCTCATGGCGGCGTGGTGTGCCATCAGCTTCCTTCAGGACATTACCTTTTGCATCTGTCATGTTCTTCCACACAATTCTGCCGGCAAAGTCAACATTATCATTAGTCTTTGAGAACTCAGCCAACTCCTGCATGTCATTATTTAACTGGCGCTCAGGTTCTTCCTGCTTGCCAGGGGCATACATATCGAGCTCTGCCTGCAGCACACGATACGTTGCTTCTGTATCCTGATCGGCTTTGTGGGCAACAAAATCATCCTCCATCTTTCTTCCACAGTAGAATTTGTAGGCAGCTGCCAGATTACGGCGCTCCATCTTGTGGAAGATCGTCTGTACGTCAATTAATCGACTTTTGGAGAAATCAAAGTCCACACCAGCACGCAGAAACTCTTCTGCCAACATAGGAATGTCGAAATGATTACTGTTGAAACCGGCAAAGTCACAACCTCGGAACGTCTCTGCCAAAGAGGGAGCCAACTCCTTGAAGGTAGGCTGGCCAGCCACATCGGCATCGGTAATACCGGTGATGCCAACCACTTCTGATGGAATAGGCATTCCCGGATTCACATACTGGTTAACCCGTATCTCTGTCTGGTCAACATTCACCTTGATGTAAGAGATCTGTATGATACGGTCTTTAACAAGATCAAGCCCCGTTGTTTCCAGATCGAAAACAACCAGGGGCTTTGTAAGATTCAGTTTCATAATAAGTCAATACGCTTAATCATTCAACAACATAGGCATGATAAGCATCAGAATATCCTGATTCTCGGGCTGCTCGGCTGGAATAATCAGACAAGGACGACTGGGGTCTGCCAGAAGCAGTGTAACCTGATCGCAGTTAAGATTATTGAGTATCTCAACGAGCGACGGGCCCTTGAAACCGATATTCATGGCATTACCCGTATAGTCGCAGGCAATCTCTTCCTTTGCACTGGTAGCGAAGTCGATATCCTCTGATGAGATCTCCATCTTTCCTGTCTCCAGATGCAGACGAACGAGCAGACTGCTGTCGCTTGCAAATGGTAATACACGGCGCAAGGCACCGATGAGAATCTTCCTGTCGATGTTCAACTCATTGGGATTATTCTGAGGAATAACGCTGTTATAGTTCGGGTAACGACCTTCAATCAGTCGGCAAAGCAGCTTGTTCTCACCGAAGATAATCTCAGCGTTACGGTCGTCGAAACGGATAATCACATCACTGTCGTCCTTCTCCAGAATATTCTTCAGCAGGTTGGCTGGTTTCTTTGGCAGGATAAACGAGGTGGGAACCTCACTCTTCACTGTGAAGATCTTATTGCGAACCAACTTATGACCGTCGCTGGCTACCATGGCAAGTGCATCGGGAGTAAGATCGAAGAAGATACCGTTCATCACTGGGCGCAACTCTTCTGTAGCGGTAGCGAAGATAGAACGGGTGATGTTCTCACTCAGCATCACAGATGGTATCGACAAGGTGGTAACGCCGTCGGGCAATGTCGGTGTGACAGGATACTGCTCGGCATTCTGGGCTGTGAAACGATAGATACCATTCTGATACATCACCTTAATGGCATAGGTACTCATATCGACATCGAAGATCAGCGGCTGCTCTGGCAATTCCTTCACCGCACTAAGCACAGTCTGACTATTAACGGCAAACACGCCTTCACCCTCACACTCATCCAGTGGGATAATGGTCTTGATGATATTCTCACTGTCGGATGCTGTCACCGACAACTGCTGATTAGCTACCTCAAAGAGAAAGCAGTCAAGGATGGCTAATGAGTTCTTACTGTTTATTACCTTTGACAAAGTTAAAAGACGACTACTGAGCGTCGAACTGGATAATGTAAATCTCATTGGTATATGCTTTTTATGTAATTTACGATTGTTGAAACTGGTTACAAAAATACAAAAATCCACTTAGCAAAACAAAAAAATCACCTAAAAAATTTCTGTTTTTAGAACTAATTTACTAATTTTGCTTTCGAAACAAGCATCCGTCTTTTTTATTTCGTAGAAATAACTGATGATGAAACCGTTTCATTACATTGAAGAACAACTATTTATTAATTTTTTATATGGAGATAGAAGGTAAAATTATAGCAGTCCTTCCAAAGCAGGAAGGTACGTCAGCTCGTACTGGTAATCACTGGGCCAGTCAGGAGTATGTATTGGAAACACATGATCAGTATCCTCGTAAATGTTGTTTCCGCATCTTTGGAGAGGAGCGTATCAATGCCATGAATATACAGGCAGGTGAAGAGTTAAGAGTAAGTTTTGATATTGACGCCCGTGAGTACAACGGTCGGTATTTCAATACACTGACAGCATGGCGAGTAGATCGTATTGATCCGGCAGCCATGGCACAGCAAGGTGCTCCTTACGCACAGCCAGCACCCATGTCAGGAGGATTCCCTCCGGCACCACCCATGCAGCCGCAAGCTCCTGCAGCTCAACCGACGAATGCTGCCCCCTTCCCACCGGCACAGGAGAATAGTACAGATGATCTACCATTCTAAATAAAAAATCAGCCCCTTACGAGGGCTGATTTTTTTTATGCAGTAATCATCGTTTCTCCTTGATGATACCATGACGGTAGGCATAGAGCAGCTTCTTCAGATCCTCTATCTGTTCTTTCAACTCTTTTCCTTTGTCGGTATCTGCCACGAGCATTCGGTGCGCAGACATTTCGATAATCTGTGTAGTACCCTTGATGTCGGAACCGGTTACTACCACTTCCTCAGCACTGGTAAACGGCTCATGCTGCACCAACTCAAAACCACGACTATGGTATACCAGTGTATAACCAGCGATACCTGTCTCTTTGTGATAAGCACGTGAGAAACCACCGTCGATCACCATCAGTTTGCCATTTGCCTTGATGGGGTTCTCACCCTTCATCACATGAACGGGCACATGACCGTTGATAATATGTCGGTGTGGCCCAGTCACATCAAAAGAATCCAGGATCTTATCTATCACTTCCTCGTTGTCACGCATCTTGAAGAAAACTCCCTTCTCCTCTTTGTGTGTTGCCTTGTCGGTGATAAAATATCGTTCGAAGGTAGCCATCTTTGATTTGTCGAAGAGGGTAGAGTCAGGACCGCACCACAGATAGAGGAAGTAGTCGATGGCATATTCCTTCTCTTTCGGATCAGAGTCTGCCTGGAAAGCGGAACGTATCAGCATGCCCGTGTAATGCAACAGATCCTTACCACTATATTTCTTGCCTTCATATAGTTCAACCTCTTTCAGACTACCGTCTTCATTCAAGGGTACGGAAGCATGGAAGAGCAAGTTGTTGTTGTATACTGCATACATACAACCATGACTCAGGATGGTGCGCATGTGCTTGTGCAACTTCTCACTGATCTTAAACGAGTCGTGCAACTGTTTAAGTACTGTAGCCTCTTCTTGGGTTAACTCATTGGGATGCTGTGGATCTACCGTGGGGAAATGACAACTCGTCATGGGATATTCAATGCCATCCACCAAGCAGGTTCCTTTCTCGAAGTTGACGTAGTTGAACATCGCACGGTCTTGCATCTTCCACTTAGGATGTTTGTTGTAGAGGGCAGCCTCCACCTTGAACTGTATTACGGCAATAGCCTTGTGCATCTTAGCAATCTGTATCCTTAGTCGGTCGTCTATCTCGTCGTTTTTTGGCATGAACTCGGCACACGGATCATCGGCATACGCCTCCATAGCAAACGATAGCAGTGGCATCAGGTTGATACCATAGCCATCCTCCAATGTGGAGAGGTTTGCATATCTGAGTGAGATACGCAGTACATTACAGATACAAGCATCATTGCCGGCACTTGCTCCCATCCACAGGATATCGTGGTTGCCCCACTGGATATCCCAACTGTGGTAATAGCGCAACGTGTCCATGATGATATGGGCACCTGGTCCTCTGTCGTATACGTCACCCAAGACATGGAGCTGGTCGATAGCCAACCGTTGTATCACGTTACAGATGGCAATGATAAAGTCGTCGGCCCTGCCAATAGAAATAATCGTATCTATGATGGTACTGACATAAGCTGTCTTGTTGGCATCGTCAGTACGCTCATGCAACAGCTCCTCTATAATATAAGAGAATTCTGGCGGAAGGGATTTCCTGACTTTCGAACGGGTATATTTGCTGGATACATCTCTGCATACGCGCACCAGACGGTGGATCATAATCTGATACCATTCATCCATGTCCTCTTCCTGAGCCTTGATCAACTCCAATTTCTGTTCGGGATAGTATATGAGTGAGCATATCTCTCGTTTAATGCTTTCTCGTATCTCATTGCCAAACAGGTCGTTAACCTTTCTCTTGATGTTTCCTGAGGCATTCTTCAGAATATGAAGGAATGCTTCGTATTCACCGTGGATATCAGCCACGAAATGTTCTGTACCCTTCGGTAGGTTGAGTATCGCCTGAAGGTTGATAATCTCAGTGCTGGCCATCGCTATTGTAGGATAGGTATTTGCCAGCAGTTGCAGATAACGGATATCTTTTCCTATTTCACTGTTCATGTTACTCATTGTATATTAAGGTTATGTAGTGATTGTATAATATTGTTTGTCTTCTTATTGTTTTTGGGGTCGAAGGGCATGAATCCCTCTTCCAACCCCATACTGTCGTGCAATATCTGTAGCAGACTCGCTGCAAAAGCATGCAATTTTAAGTGTTTCAGCATCCTGCCAACCTTATCTTCATCGTAGTCGGTGTCCCGTAGAATATTGTACAGATCAGCAAGATGTCTTCTGCACAAGGTCTTGTGCTTCAGTTCGTGTGACAGATTCATGAATGCCTGACATACTGTTTTCTCTGCATCTGATGGATTCTCATCACTGCAAATTGTTTCAAAAGAGGCTTTTGTCAGCGGGTTCTTCGTGAATACCTGTGTGGTGGCCAGTGCATCGAGGTTTTTCTTCAATATGGGAGCAAAACGATCTATTTCACTCACATCCACCATCGGTGACAGTTGCAGTTGACTGGCACCTTTCTCGATGATATCTGTGATTCCCTCATCGTGGGCATGCAGACAGATCCTTCTCCAGGAAGCGTCGGATAATGAGGGACAGGTTGTTTCTTTAGCTGTCGTGGACGATAATCCTGACTGCAACAGGTATTGTTCTGCCATTTTCTCATCGTCACTCATGAGATAGAAAGCATTGCTGTCGATGACTTTCTGATAAAGGGCCATCATCTGATTAGCCATATCATCGGCACTGAGATTCTTGGTGATCAAGGCATTGTCAACTTGTCCTAAACGCTCGTTCCAGTGAATAGTCTTCATGCGCCGCATCTCCATTGGTCCGTCCACCTGTATAGCATGTGCCTTTGTGATCGCTTGATGCTGTCCTAATACGAGCAGTGGTATTTTCTGTAGGTAGAAATGATGTTTCAGATGCCACGGTTGCATCCCACCATGAAGTGAGAGCAGGTGGGGAAGATGTTCTTTAACGGTCAGTTGTTGTACCCGATAGCCGGCAATGTTCCAACAAGCATGGATGTGTACAATGTCAGGCCGCTGTTCCTTGATAGATAGCTTAAATGCTTTGTAAGTACTTACCACATCTACATTGGCCACTTTGCCCAATGCATGATTCAGCAGCGACAGGTATTGAGCCCCATAGCCTGTCGTCGCATCTTTTTGTGGTATGTATTGTAGTATCCTCATTACAGTTTATGACTGATAAAATCATATTTATCTGCTTTGGCATATTGTATCATATAATGTATACGGTGCCAAAAGACTGATATCTCGTAAAAGATGATTTTCCATGCAGGGATATCTTCATGGAAATGATGAATAACCCTGTTGGCCATGATTGTACGCACCACGATGGTGACACAACATGCAATCAATGATACTCCTAACAACAACCAGTGATACGGCTCTTGCGAATTGGATGCCAGCAAGACTCCAGCAGTGATTAATCCTGCTACAATCATCAACCAGTTCAGGTGAAGTAGAAGTGTATCGGTATTGTTGATCAATCGGTGCTTCAAGGATCTGCTGAGATGCTTCCTCGATTCCATATAATAAAGGTGGGTGTTGCGCCAAGCCTTGCGAGTCGGTTCACTCTCTACTGTATAGGCTTCGGGATTAAGAACCACTGCAGTATTGCCTTTCTCGGCATACTTATTCACGATGAAATCATATTCACCACGGATATATTTAAGATTGCCCTCATATCCACGACCGTTCATGAACAAGTCCTTCTTAAAAAGCAAGTTTGTGCCGGCATGGCGATAGGCAATACCTTTCAAGGCACTGCGAAACAGGTATAACTGATTGTACAGTGTCTCAAAACGTTTGTACGCACTGGTGTTATCATCGTAGTTAGTATAACCCACTACCATATCGTTTTCCTCAGTACAACCTTGAGCCATCCTGCGAAGCCAATTTTTGGAAGATGGTTGACTGGTGGGTTCTGTCATGCAGATCCACGCATGGTGAGCAGCCTTCACACCCAGTGTAACGGCCAACTTTTTACGACTCATATACCGGCTGCTGTCAGGGATGAAGGTCACATAGAGATGCTGATATATTGACTGCAGTCGTTTTAACACATCATCCGTATCATCTTCTCCCTTGCTTACCACCACGATCACTTCATAGGCAGCAGGGTAATCTTGTTCCAGGATCAAGGGGAGGTTCTGCTCTAAGTCCCGGGCATTGTCATGTGGCGTGATAATGACAGAGAGTGGGGGAGGAGCGGTCGCTTGCTCGCCTGTGACCGTTTCCGACTCCTCTTCTTCCTCTGTAAGGTTTAGTTTTCTGCTTCTGAAAAAGATATTCACAAGCGGAGAGAGTAACGACAGTGCGAGGATTACAGCACTGACGATGATGATGTTCATATCATATTGTTCTACCATAAAAGATCTTCTGTTGTATATCCTTTGGGTAATGGCCTGCAATTATACTGAGAGGCCATCACCTCTCCGTAGGCACCGGCAGACCGCAGTGCGATAAGATGACCACGCTCACAGTGGTTCAGATCAATGGCTTTGGCAAAGACATCACTCGACTCACATATTGGACCAACTACATCATACGTCTCTTGGGGAGCATCACTAGTGATATTCTCAATGCGGTGATAGGCCTGATATAGGGCTGGACGAATCAGATCGGTCATGCCGGCATCTACGATAGCAAACTGCTTGAAGTCGCCCTGCTTGACATATAGTACCTTGGTGATCAGATTGCCACACTGTGCCACTACAGCACGTCCCAACTCGAAGTGTAATGTCTGGTGGGGACGAAGTTTCAAGAAACGGGCATAGGTCTTGAAATATGATTTGAAATCGGGTATCGGCAGGTGGTTGGGATGATAGTAGTCGATACCTAATCCACCACCCACATTGATATTCTCCACATGTATATGGTGGTTATCCAACTGTTGTTGAAGGTCGTTTATCCTATTGCAGAGAGCCTCGAAGTCGCCCATGTCGAGTATCTGACTGCCGATATGGAAGTGGAGCCCGACGAACTTCACGTTCTTCAATGTTTTCGCATAATCGATAACACCAGCCATGTCGCGCATAGAGATACCAAACTTATTCTCTGCTAATCCCGTGGTGATGTTGGCATGGGTATGTGCACCCACGTTGGGATTGATACGGAAGGCGATGCGAGCGATCTTGTTCTGCTGAGCAGCCAAAGCATTGATAACATCCAACTCGGGGATGCTCTCTACATTGAATGAGAAAATATTGTGCTTCAGTCCAGTCTCGATCTCCCAATCACTCTTGCCAACACCAGCAAATACCACCTTTTTTCCGGGGATACCTGCAGCGATGGCGGCTTTGATCTCACCGCCACTCACACAGTCGGCACCCAGTCCTGCCTGTCCGATAATACTCAGTATCTTCGGATTGGCATTGGCCTTGATAGCGTAGTGCACATGAAACCTCTCATAACGGCCACTTTCCTCAACGATCGTTTTCAACGTCTGTCTCAGCAGTGCCGTGTCGTAGTAATAGAAAGGTGTCTCGATCTGTCGAAACTGTTCTATGGGAAATGTCCCTTTTATTGGATTCGTCCCTTTCATCCGTTCTCTATTTTCCTTTTTGTTACCCCTTTTACAATCCTTTAATAGCCCTATTTCCTAAACAGCGTGTTACTCAGACTCTGCAGGGCACGTTTCTTGTCGGCCATGCGGATCAGGAAGGAGATGTTGTAGTTGGAACCGCCATAAGAGATCATTCTCACAGGAATATTCTTCATGGCATCAGTAGCCAGTGTCTCAAAGCCCACATTGCTCCAGTCGAGGTCGCCTACTACGCAGACGATACACATGTCGCTATCTACCGTCACTGTACCATATTTCTTCAGCTCATCGACAATCTCGTTCAGATGGGCATCATTATCGATACTCATGGAAACGCCCACCTCACTGGTGGCAATCATGTCAATAGCGGTCTGGTAACTCTCAAAAATCTCAAACACCTTGCGCAGGAATCCCGTTGCCAGCAACATTCTGCTGCTCTTGATCTTAATAGCGGTGATATTATCCTTGGCTGCTACAGCCTTGATCTTTCCCCTTACGGTGACATTGTCGATGATTGTACCGGGAGCATCTGGCTCCATGGTATTCTTCAAACGTACAGGAATACCGGCAAACTTAGCTGGTTGTACACAGGTGGGGTGGAGGATCTTCGCACCGAAGTAGGCCAACTCGGCAGCTTCCTCGAAATGTAATTGGCGAACAGCCTCAGTTCCTTCAACCACACGTGGGTCGTTGTTGTGCATACCGTCGATGTCCGTCCATATCTGTATCTCCTCGGCATGGATAGCAGCACCTACCAGTGATGCTGTATAGTCAGAACCGCCACGAAGCAGGTTGTCAACCTCTCCATAGGCATTCCGACAGATGAATCCTTGAGTGACATACACTTGATGACCTTCATTCAGAGTCATGATAGCAGACAGTTTCTCCTTGATATATGTCAGGTCAGGATCTGCATTCTTATCAGTGCGCATAAAATCAAGAGCCGACAGCAGTACAGCATCGTAGTTGTTCTCCAGTAGGTAGTTGACAAACATGTTTGTACTGATGATCTCACCCTGGGCCACGATACTACGCTCCTCGAAACTGGTGAAGATATCCTTGGTGAACGAGCGCAGATACTCTAATTCCGTATTCAGGAAATCTAATGTCTTCTGCTTGTATTCCTCAGTGGAATATAGCTCATCGATATGCTGTTTGTATTTTTCCTCCAGTCGGTTGATCACATCATTAGCACCTTCCGGGTTCTTTCTATAAAGATAGTTGCTGATCTCAATCAGAGAGTTAGTCGTACCTGACATAGCAGAGAGTACGACAAATACCGGTTCATTGTCTTTTGTTACCAGTTGTGATACGTTCTTCATACGCTCAGGAGAGCCAACAGAAGTACCACCGAATTTCATTACTTTCATGATGCTTTTATATTTTTGTTTTTATTTTATTCCCCTTCGGCATCTTCGGAGAGATCCATTTTGTTGTAATCGGCTGTCACATCCGCCATACGACCGTCTTTACAGCGGTACACGATACCAGGCACTTGATCGAGCATCGGGATATTATGTGTTGTCATTACTACAGCAGTGCCCGACATACTGATGTTTTTCAGCAGATTGACGATTAGCGTGGCCGTCTCCGGGTCAAGGTTGCCAGTGGGCTCATCGGCGATGATAACCTTCGGACTGTTCAGTATGGCCCTGGCAATGGCTATACGCTGCTGTTCTCCGCCCGACAGCTCATGTGGCATCTTATCCATTTTGTCGGTCATACCTACAGCCTCAAGCACCTCCTCGATGCGCTGCTTGATCTCTTCTTTCTTCTTCCACCCCGTGGCTCTCAACACAAATTCCAGGTTCTTGAATACAGTGCGGTCATGGAGCAGTTGAAAATCCTGAAAGATAATGCCCATTTCCTTACGCAGTGCAGGAATATCCTTCCGGCGAATCTTCATCAGATCCTGAGCAAGGGCTGTTGCCTCTTCTGCCTCTTCGATATCCAGCTCACAGTAGATGGTCTTCAGCAGTGAGCTTTTACCAGAACCAACCTTGCCGATGATGTAGATAAACTCCCCTTCGTCAACGTGGAAATCAACCTCATCAAGCACACAAAGGTCTTCCTGGCATATCTTCACTTTCTTATAATCAATCAACATAAGTATATCTCTTTTTTCTTTCTTTATCTTCCTCAATAAACTATCTACTTACCGGCTTTCTCCATCCTTCTACGCTTATCCCATTCCGGGTCATGGCGCTGCTGCAGTTGTATAGCAAGATCTTCAATACGAAGTCCTTTTTCAGTGAGCATTACCAGGAGGTGATATAGCAAGTCGGATCCCTCGTAAATTAACTTCTCGTTATTTCCATTGCATGCTTCGATGATGGTCTCCACGGCCTCTTCACCCACTTTTTGGGCGATTTTATTGATACCGTCACGGAATAGTCGTGTGGTATAACTACTCTCTGGCATCTCTTCCTTACGTTTTTCGATGAAGCGTTGCAACTCCGAGAGAAACAGGATAGGGTTCTTTTCGTTTTTCTCACCCCAACAGGTATCGGTGCCTGTATGACAGGTAGGGCCGTCGGGGATAGCTTTTACCAGTAGTGTGTCGTGGTCACAGTCGTCGGCGATATCCACCAAGTTGAGGTAGTGACCGGATGTCTCCCCCTTTGTCCACAGACACTGTCTGCTTCGGCTCCAAAAAGTCACTTTCTTTGTTGCTATGGTGATATCGAGTGCCTCTTGGTTCATGTAACCCATCATCAGCACATTTCTCGTCTCCGCATCTTGTACGATAGCGGGAACCAGACCACCCATTTTCTCAAAATCTATATTCATTATCTCATTCTATTCATTTAAATCCTCACGTTAATCCCCTCTCCCTGCAGGTATTCTTTCAATTCCGGGATGGGGATCTCACCGAAGTGAAAGACGCTGGCTGCCAAGGCTGCATCTGCCTTACCGATCCGGAAGGCATCAAGGAAATGCTCTTTCTTGCCGGCACCGCCACTGGCGATCACAGGGATATTCAACTTATCAGAGAGCATGGCGAGCGCCTCGTTGGCAAAGCCTGTCTTTACCCCATCGTGATTCATGCTGGTGAAGAGTATCTCTCCGGCGCCGCGGTCTTGCGCCTCAAGGGCCCATTCCAGCAACTGTCGCTCGGTACGTATCCTGCCACCGTTCAGGTAGCAGTACCATCCTCCATCTTCCTGATGAGCGTCGATAGCGCAGACACATACCTGCGATCCGAAATGCCCGCTGATCTCGTCAATCAGTGAGGGGTTGCGCAGCGCTGCCGAGTTGACGCTGACCTTGTCTGCGCCGGCACCTAATAGACGCTTTACATCATCTAATGCGTTGATGCCGCCGCCCACGGTAAAGGGGATGTTGATTTCTGCTGCCACCCTCGACACCATCTCAGTGAAAGTCTTTCGCCCTTCGTGAGAGGCTGTAATATCCAGAAAGACCAATTCGTCGGCCCCTGCCTTGCTATATGCCTTACCCAAGAGGACAGGATCGCCCGCCTGCCGAAAGTCAACAAAGTTGGTGCCCTTCACGGTCTGGCCATCTTTCACGTCCAGACAAGGGATGATGCGTTTGGCAAGACCATTGTTCATTTTATATCCTCCTTTCTTTCCAGATGTGAGTGGGCCAAAGCCTCGAGGTCGATCTTTCCCTCATAGATAGCCTTGCCGAAGACCACTGCCGGTATCTTATGTTCTTCGAGTGAAAGGATATCGCCGATTCCCGACACTCCACCACTGGCAATGAGGTGCAGCCCGGGATAGGTCTTCATGATCTCTTGGTAGAGCGGCAATGCAGGTCCCTGCAGCATGCCGTCACGCGAAATCTCTGTACAGAGCACGTTCTTCACGCCCTCATCGATATATCTCTTCAGGAATGGTATCAGGGGCTCTTGCGAGTCTTCCTTCCACCCGTTGATGCTGATCATGCCTTGTCTGACGTCGGCTCCCAGGATCATCTTGTCGGCACCATACGTTTTGAGCCAACCGATAAACCACTCTGGATGAGTCACGGCGATGCTGCCTACTGTCACCATGGCGGCTCCGTTGTCGAAGGCTTTCTTCAGGTCATCGTCACTCTTGATACCTCCCCCAAAGTCAACCCTCAGTGATGTCTCATGAGTGATCTGTCGTAGTACCTCTACATTGACGATATGACGGTTCTTGGCCCCATCGAGATCCACCACATGAAGGCGTGTGAAGCCCAATGCCTCAAAACGCTTGGCTACGTCAACAGGGTTGTCGTGGTAGACCGTCTTCTGATCGTAGTCGCCTTTCGTCAGTCTGACGCACTTCCCCTCGATAATATCTATGGCAGGTATCAGTTCAATCATCTTCTTACAAATCCAAAAAGTTTTTCAATATCTGTTCACCCACCTCACCGCTTTTCTCGGGATGGAACTGGCAGGCATAGAAATTATCTTTCCGTAATGATGCGGAGTAGGGTAGGATATAATCAGTCGTGGCGATGGTATGCTCGCATACTGGCACATAGTAGCTATGCACGAAGTACACATAAGGTTTGCTTACCTGATCAAAACCGGCATACAGCGGAGTCTTGAGGTCGTATAACCTGTTCCACCCCATGGCCGGTACCTTGTCTTCATGCCGTTGGGGCTGAAACCGCTTCACCTCTGCGTCAAAGATTCCGATGCAGGACGTGTTACCCTCTTCGGAATAGCGGCAGAGCAACTGCTGGCCTACGCAGATTCCCAGCACGGGTTGCTTCAGGTCACGGATGACCTCATCCAGTCGTCGCTCCTTAAGGTATTGCATTGCAGAACTTGCCTCTCCCTGTCCGGGGAACAACACCTTGTCGGCGCTCATCAATTCCTCGGCACAGTCGGTCAACAGTGGTTCAATACCCATTCTTCTCAGGGCATTTACCACACTGTAGATATTGCCGGCATTATATTTTACAATCGCAACTTGCATGTTCCTTCTGAAAAACTGTTTATTACCTAATTATATGTGTATTGACTGCAAAGGTACAAATTAGCGAGAGAAAAAACAAATATATTTTGACTTTTCTCAAATCTGTGTATACCTTGACATCTTGTTTAGGTATGAAGAAGATCGATGGGGACGGCTTTATATCGATGTTTCCTAATTTAGAATTACTTCAGCAATGGATTACGCTTGACCTGTATAAAACCTAATCTGTGAGGCGATCCTTTCTTCCCGAGTGAGCGGATAATGTACATTCCCTCGGGTATTCTCCTAACGTCGACACTGGTGCCACGATAAGGCAGAGTGGCGATCGTGCTTCCTTGTAGGGTTTCTACCATCACGAATTCAGCATCGAGGGTGGCGCTCTTTTCTGGCAGTGTCAAGATGTTCCCGTCACATTGCAGCATTTGGGCAGGATGGTAGTCAGACGATTTGTCTGATTTCTCCTGTTGTTGACTATTCCAGCAGGTTGGGTAGTTAAACACACGCAAGTAGTCGTATAGCCCTTGGATATTGTCGAGCAAAAACTTCGCACGGAAGAAACACTGTCCGAGTCCGAGCGAACGGATGACATTAAGTTGGCGCTTCACTTCATCGATATGCCACTTCCCTTCACGGGGATCAAGGAAGTAGATGCCCAATCCGATGGCGATATCTTTGTCGTAACTGTTTTCCGACCAGTCGGCTGCAAAGGGGTAGAAGTTGTTACCTTGGAAGTACATCATGGGGTAGAGTTGATCCATCAATCCGTCGCGCAGCCAAGCCTGTGCATCCTGACATACTGTTTGGTAGGCATTCCATCCCCTGCTGCTGTAGCGTTGCAGATCCTTGTACTTTCCAAGTGGCGAACAACTCATCTTTACTTTGGGATTGATCGCTTTTACTTTGTTGTGAATTTTTCTTACAATATCGGTAATGTATCGTCTGCCGCTGCTACGGTCGGTCTTCATCTTCCATTCCTCTGGATAACGGATATAGTCGAGGTGGATACCATCGATATTGTAGTTTTTCGTCAATTCAGCACATATATCAGACAGATAATCAGCTGTTTGAGTGGCTTCTGGATTCATGTATCCATCGGGCCCGATCTTCTGTATAAGGCGGGGGTATTTCTGTCGTAGCTGCTTGCATCCTAAAGCATTCCACTTACCCACTGGGATGGTTACCACCCAGGCATGTAATTCCATTCCTCTTTTATGACATTCTTCAATAGCAAAACGCAATGGGTCATAACCTGGACTCTTGCCGGGAACGCCCGACATACAACCGTCCCAAGGCTCGTAGGCAGAGGGGTAAATGACTGTTCCCCTGACACGTGTCTGTAGTAGAATAGTATTTATATTGATCTGCTTCAATCGGTCGAGCATGTTGGTGAAATCTCGTTTCTGACGGTCTATTGTCTGGGTGTCACGGGCATAGTTACGAGGCCAGTCGATACCACCGATAGTAGCCACCCAAACAGCCCTTGTCTCCTCTTGTGCAGAAAGGGTTTGAAACAGCAAAATATATAATAAGGTTATAGCGAAGCGTCTTTTCATCATTTTTTATATTTTTGGGCTACAAAGTTACGTTTTTTTTCTGTATTAAAAGAAAAAATACTATCTTTGCGGTGTAAAAAATGTAATTATTATTTTTATCGTATGATAACATTTGTGCTTAGTGTGCTGGCATTAGTTGCCGGCTACATGATTTATGGTAGGGTCGTGGAGCGTATCTTCGGTCCTGATGACCGTGTCACACCGGCAGTAGCAAAAGCTGATGGTCTTGACTATATCGTTCTTCCTAACTGGAAGGTTTTCATGATTCAGTTCCTGAACATTGCTGGAACAGGTCCTATTTTCGGAGCGATTATGGGAGCGAAGTTCGGTCCGGTGTCTTATCTGTGGATTGTATTCGGCTGTATCTTCGCCGGAGCAGTGCATGACTATATGTCGGGTATGCTCTCGATGCGTCATGACGGTGCCGGATTACCTCAGCTTATCGGTGACTATCTGGGCAATGCCACGAAGAATGTCATGCTGGTTTTCACGGTCTTCCTACTGATCATGGTAGGAACGGTCTTCGTTTATTCTCCGGCTGAGATCTTGCATTCTATCGGTGGAAGCAGCATGATGTGGATCATCATTATATTCATTTATTATATCATCGCCACGATGCTGCCTATCGACAAGATTATTGGCAGGATATATCCGCTGTTTGCCTTCTCGCTGTTGTTTATGGCTGGAGCCCTGATGGTGTGGTTGTTCTTCCACTGGCCTACAGTGCCCGAGTTGTGGACGCATCCTTATAACGTGGGTATGGCAACGCAGCCGGAAAGCTTCACTGATCATATCTTCCCAGCCCTCTTTATCACGATTGCCTGTGGTGCGATCAGTGGTTTCCATGGCACACAGACTCCTCTGATGGCGCGCTGCGTGAAGAGTGAGCGCATGGGTCGTCCCATCTTCTACGGAGCGATGATCACTGAGGGTGTGGTAGCCTTGATATGGGCAACCGTCTCTGCCTGGTTCTTCTACGGTGAGCCATCGCCGGGCTATGAGCTGATAGAGGCAGCAAAGAATGGTTTCCATACTTCAGCTCCTGCTGTGGTTAACTTAGTCTGCAAAGATTGGTTAGGCATAGCTGGTGCTATCCTGGCTTTGTTAGGTGTAGTGGCTGCGCCGATCACCTCTGGTGACACAGCTTTCCGTTCCGCCCGACTGATTGTTGCCGAGGCTTTGAAGCTCGACCAGCATCCCATTCGCAAACGTCTCTATATCTGTGTTCCGATGTTTATCGTTTCTATTCTGCTGTTGCTTTGGCAGATAGAGAATCCTGATGGTTTCAATACCATCTGGCAGTATTTCGGATGGTCGAACCAGACACTCAGTGTTTTCACGCTATGGGCTATCACCGTCTATCTGGTACGCCAAAAGAAGCCATATATCATCACCATGATTCCCGCGTTGTTCATGACCGTGGTGTGCACCACCTTCCTGATCGTTTCTCCCAATGCTTTCGGCATGAGTATGACGGTCGGCTATGTGGTTGCCGCCTGCACATTCATCGTAGCGTTAGCATGGTTCTGTGCATGGTATAAGAAAGTTAAGAAATAAGAGTGAAGAATTAAAATTTTAGTAAATAAATATAAATTGATTATTATGAAAAAAATTACAATGCTTTTGATGGTTCTGACTGTAGCTATGGCCAGTCAGGCACAGCGTATCATTCGTTATAACCAGACACCTTTCCATGAGGATAAATATTATATCGGTGCCTCGCTTACAGGTCTCGATATCAACTATAGTGGTTTGGAGGATCTCAAGATTGGTGCTTCTGGACAGCTGGGTTATTTCGTTGCTGACGACGTGATGTTGTACGCTGAAGCTGGTTATAATAATAATGGTAAGGGCTCTGACTATTTTACCGCTGGTATCGGTGGCCGCTATTATATTCAGCAGAACGGAATCTTCCTGGGAGTGAAGGGTAACTATGTGCACCAGCACAACTACAATGATATTCTTCCTGGAGTGGAAGTGGGTTATGCTTTCTTCTTGAGCCGTTCGGTAACCATTGAGCCTTCGTTGTACTACAACCAGAGTTTCAAGAAGCACTCTGATTTCTCCAATGTAGGTCTTAAGGTTTCTTTCGGTATTTACCTGAACGATTAATTCTCGGGAGCTTATGTTGTCTGTTGAAGAATTAGAGGACCGACTGATAGACCTTTCCTTTGCTGAGGATATCGGTGACGGTGATCATACCACCTTATGTTGTATTCCTGATACGGCGATGGGCAAGAGTCGATTGTTGATTAAGGAAGACGGCATCTTAGCAGGAATAGAGGTTGCCAAACGTGTGTTTGCCCGTTTTGATCCCACCCTACAAGTGGAGGTGCTTATTGAAGATGGTGCCAAGGTGAAGAAAGGTGATGTGGCAATGATCGTAAGCGGTAAAGTGCGCTCTTTGCTGCAAACAGAGCGACTGATGCTGAATATCATGCAACGCATGAGTGGTATTGCCACGATGACCCACCGCTATGTGGAACGTCTTGAAGGTACTCATACCCATGTGCTCGACACTCGTAAGACAACTCCTGGCATGCGTATGCTCGAGAAGCAGGCTGTGAAGATAGGCGGAGGCGTAAACCACCGCATCGGTCTCTTCGACATGATTTTGTTGAAAGACAACCATGTTGATTTTGCCGGTGGTATCGCTAATGCTATCCATCGTTGCCATGAGTACTTGGAAGAGAAAGGACTGAAATTGAAAATCGAAATAGAGGTTCGTAACTTCGACGAGTTGCAGCAGGTGCTCGACTGTGGTGGAGTGGATCGTATCATGCTCGACAATTTCTCTGTAGAGAATACCAAGAAAGCTGTTGATATTATTGGCGGCAGGTACGAGACAGAGAGTAGTGGTGGCATCACCATTGATACTATACGCGACTATGCCGAACAGGGTGTCGACTACGTATCAGTAGGAGCGCTCACCCATTCAGTGAAAGGTCTGGATATGAGTTTTAAAGCTTGTTAATAATAACAATCCTTCAAGTTCCTGAAAATCATCTTTGAGTATAATATCAATAGTCATATTGGCCGCTGCCTTGCAGTTCGGTTCTCCAGTGCATTTTCCTATTACATTAGCGGGAAACTTTGGTGAGCCAAGGCCGAATCATTTTCATGGGGGTATCGACGTTTGTACGGAATCGGCTGTCGGTAAGCCCCTTTTCTCTATTGGTGAGGGTTATGTCTCTCGAGTTACAGTAGGACTGTATGGCTTTGGCAATGCTGTATATATACAGCATCCTAACGGGAAGACCAGCGTGTATTGCCATCTGAAGGATTTCCCGCCGGCCATCCGTCAGGAGGTTACGAAATACCGATTGGCTCATGGACAGAAAGACCGTATCGACGAGTGGCATAATCCCAGTGAACCGGCCGATCTGTATTTCAGGCCTATGCAATTGCCGGTGGCAAAGGGACAACTCATAGCTATTAGCGGTAATACTGGTAGTAGTGTGGCACCCCACCTGCATTTGGAGATCCATGATACCGATACCTGGGCGATGCGTGACCCGTTGGACGAATTGAAAGACTGTATCACCGACCATACCCCACCGCAGGCTCACGCCTTCATGGCATATCCCCAGCAAGGAGAGGGCATCTTCTGTCATTCTGATAAAAAACAACTGTTCGGCTTCTCGAGTAATCATCTTGAAAGAGAGTTTACTGCTTGGGGAAAGGTGGGATTCGGCTTATGGGCCAACGACTATATGGAGGGCACTTACCATCATTACGGTATCCGGAAGACAGAACTGATAGTTGATGGAAAGTGTGTGTTTACCAGTGATGTTGACAGTATCCCAGCCCATCATAACCGGGTGGTCAATGCCTGGGGTGACTTCTATCATTACCTTCGCAGTAATGTGTGGTATATGAAATCCTTTATTGATCCCGGTAATCCTTTACCTATCCTGAAGGCGGATGAGAGTAGAGGTATCGTTAACTTCAATGAGGAACGGACCTATCAGATTGTGTATGTGTTGACGGATGCATTCGGTAACCAGTCGACCTACTCTTTCCAAGTGAGAGGTACGAAAGAAGCTATTACAAAGAGGCAACAGCCAGTCACCCCGATGCTTTATTGGAATCGAGTGAATAACTTCCAGTTGCCGGGTATGCAACTCTTGGTTCGTCGTTGGCAGGTGGCTGATGATATGCCTCTCAAGCCGGATGTGCGTATCAAAACAGGTGCACTTTCAGATGCCTATCGTTTTACGGATATTCCTGCATCGGTATTCAACGGTGCGCAGTTGTCTATCCGTTTGAAACGTAAGGTGGCAGACAACACGAAGTTGTGTATCCGTAGTGGTGACCGCAACTTTGGTGGCACATACCACGATGGATGGGTAACCACTGAGATCCGTGATTTAGGATTATATTATGAGATAGGTTATAACATGCCGGAAAACAAA
Organism: uncultured Prevotellaceae bacterium; assembly: GCA_902797505.1. Classification (GTDB taxonomy): domain Bacteria; phylum Bacteroidota; class Bacteroidia; order Bacteroidales; family Bacteroidaceae; genus Prevotella. The sequence continues at coordinate 24,080 of CADBSW010000013.1, forward strand.
AATCAAATAAAAACAGATAAAATTGTATGAAACGTATTTTTAGCGTAATGATCATGTCGTGCATAGGAGCCTATGCTATGGCATGTACGAATCTTATTGTTGGAAAGAAAGCAAGTTCCGACGGCTCAGTTTTCTGTACTTACAGTGCTGACTCTTGGGGCATGTTCACTGGCTTGTGTCATTATCCAGCCGGTTATCACATGAAGAATGAGCGTAGGGAGATCTACGATTATGATACCAATGTGTGTCATGGTAGTATCCCCGAGGCTCCTGAGACTTTCAATGTGATAGGTAATGTCAATGAGTTTCAGGTAAGCATCGGTGAGACTACCTTCGGGGGTAGGGAAGAGATGGTTGACTCTACTGGTATCATCGATTACGGTTCACTGATGTATCTGGGTCTTCAACGTTCGAGAACAGCCCGTGAGGCACTGCGCGTGATGATTACTTTGGCAGAAACCTACGGTTATAACTCTGAGGGTGAGACCTTCACAATCTGCGATCCCAACGAGGCGTGGATCATGGAGATGATGGGTAAAGGACCGGGTTCTAAAGGTGTTGTGTGGGTGGCTATGCGTATCCCCGACGATGCGATCTGTGCTCATGCCAATCAGAGTCGTATCCGTCATTTCTTCACGGGAAAGAAGATTAACCCAAAGGGTGTCTATCCTGTAGAAGGCGGTAAGAAACTGGACATCTATTACTCGAAGGATATCATCGACTATGCACGCCGTAATGGTTGGTTCAACGGTAAGGATGCCGAATTTGCCTTCAATGAGGTGTATGCCTACCCTGATTTCTCGGGTCGTCGCTTCTGTGAGGCGCGTGTATGGAGTTTCTTCAATCATTTCTCAAACGACATGGACAAGTATCTGCCTTATGCCATGGGCACTGTGAAGGACGCAGAGCCTATGCCACTATGGATCATTCCTAACCGTAAGGTTACCCGTCAGGATGTTGCTGAGTGTATGCGTGACCACTACGAAGGAACGCCGATGGCATTGGATAATGATCCTGGACAGGGTATCTGGGGCATGCCTTATCGCTTGTCACCCCTTACTTATGAGGTAGATGGTAAGAAATATTTCAATGAGCGTCCGATATCTACCCAGCAGGCTGGCTTCTCGTATGTGGTGCAGTTGCGTAACTGGATGCCAAGAGAGATTGGCGGTATTATCTGGTTTGGAAATGATGATGGTAACATGGTGGCCTTCACACCGATCTACTGTTGTGCCACCCGTCAGCCGGAGTGTTATAATACACCGGGTGCTGATGCCGTGACCTTCTCTGACAAGAATGCTTTCTGGGTGTGCAACTGGGTTTCCAATATGGTGTATCCAAGATACTCGATGATGTTCCCATCGTTGAAAGAGGTGCGCGACTCCTTAGAGGCCTCCTATACCTTGGCACAGGAGCATGTAGAACGTACTGCCAAGGCCTTGTATGAGCAGAATCCCAAGACTGCTGTGAAATATCTTACCAACTACAGTTGTGAGAAAGCTGATCAGATGATGGTAGCCTGGAAGAAGTTGGCTACTTACCTGATCGTGAAGTACAACGACCAAGTGGTGAAACCAGAGATATCACGCGGGGTATTCAAGAAAACCAAGGAGGGATTAGGCGAGAAAGTTGAGCGCCCCGGTTATCCAGAGCGCATGGCCAAGGAAATTGTCAAGCAGACCGGTAAGAGGTTGGCAGTGCCAGATTGGAAGTAGCCATTATCTTTTATCCGTCAACTGATATCCCTTAAAGCGGGATTTGGGGAAGACAAAGAGATGATCGTTGATATTCCCGCTGTGGAAATTACTGATCTTCACGGTTGTCCAAAACCAAAACAATTTAATGCGGAGCGACTTCGGTGCTCCGCTTTTTTTGTCGATTACCGCCTTGACATGTTTGATGCCATCCACTCCTTTCTTAGCGTTGATAGTGAGTGCGTATTCTGTTTGATTGCTGCTCAGACTATACGTGTAGTTGTCGGGCACAAAGGTAAACTTGCTGGCATACTTATCTCTGTCGGGCGCATTGGGATCGTATATCTCCACGGTTTTCTTCTTCTTGTCAACCTTATAGAATGAATGTCCGTCATTCCATGAGGCATATCGCGATTCCTCAAATTTACTCTTGTTGCCCTTATAGATGATATCGCCTTGGGTCTTGTAAATACCTATGATATTCACGTTGTAATGTAGGCTCGATCCTTGTGGACCGAACACCATCTGATAAGTCTTTTCGAATAGTTTACGGGCTTGTATGCTGTTGGTCGTTTCTTTTGCGGCCGCTGATAATATCAGTGAGAGTAGTAATAGGGTTATGTAAATCTTTTTCATTTTAGTATTTTCTTAATGCAGCCATCAACTCGGTATTCTCACTTTTTGTTCCGATGGTGATGCGCAGACAGTCTTGACATAGTGTCACTCGTGTGCGGTTTCTCACGATAATACCTTGTTCTACCAGGTAATCGTAAATTTTTTGTGCGTCGGTCATCTTCGCCAGGAAGAAGTTGGCATCAGTGGGATACACCTTCTTGCAGATGGGCAGTAAGCGGAAGTTCTCCATCAGTTTACGGCGCTCTTGCAACAATAGCTTGATCCACTTATCCACCTCATAGGGATCTTTCAAAGCCTCCATGGCTTGCTGCTGTGTCAGCAGGTTCACGTTATAAGGGTATTTCACCTTATTATATATATCCACGATTTCCTTGCTGGCAAATGCCATGCCCAGTCGGATAGCTGCACATCCCCATGCCTTGCTGAAGGTCTGTAAGACAATGAGGTTGGGGTATTTATCCAACTCATAACGCAGTGAACGCTCTGCGGAGAAATCGCTGTATGCCTCGTCGATGATCACCAGTCCGTCGAAGGTGTTGAGCACCTTCAAGATCTCCTCACGGTCCATGTGATTACCTGTTGGGTTATTGGGAGAGCATATCCATATCAGTTTGGTATTCCTGTCACAGGCAGCAAGCAGTTTGTCGGCCGACATCTGGTAATTCTCATCGAGTAATACCGGTCGGTATTCCACATCGTTGATATCCGCACATACCTTATACATACCATAGGTAGGCTCTATTGCCACTACATTATCAATGCCGGGCCGTGTAAAACAGCGGTAGGGTAGGTCGATAGCTTCATCAGAGCCGTTGCCTAAGAAGATGCTGTCAGGGTGTACACCCTTTACCTTCGATATCCGTTCTTTAAGTTCTTTCTGCAGTGGGTCGGGATATCTGTTGAATGGTTTGTTGTATGGATTCTCGTTGGCATCGAGAAATACGCGAGCCACATGCCCGCTATACTCATTGCGGGCGCTGCTATATGGAGCCAGATTCCAGATATTGGGTCTGGTCAGTTCTTCAAGACTTCTCATCCTTGTTTGTTGTTTATCTTATTGATTCTTACTGTCATGGCATTTTTGTGAGCGTCAAGTTGCTCGTGTTCAGCCATGACTTCCACGCATTTACCAATACTTCTGATACCTTCTTCGGAAAGATGCTGGAAGGTTACCTTCCTACAGAAACTGTCGAGGTTTACACCGTTATATGCCGTGGCATAACCGTGGGTGGGCAGTGTGTGGTTGGTGCCGCTGGCGTAGTCACCGGCACTCTCACAGGCATACTGTCCGAGGAACACACTTCCGGCGTTGATCACCTTTTGGGCAAGAACTTCATAATCATCGGTGGCAATGATCAAGTGCTCCGGTGCATAGGCATTACTCAGATCCATTGCTTCATCGGTGTCTCTTACCAATACCATCTTCGAGTGTTTGAGCGTCTCCTTAGCCAGTTGTTTGCGCGGCAGCAGTTCTACTTGCCGCATCACCTCTTGCTGCACTTCTTCGAGCATCTTCTCTGAAGTGGTTATAAAGAATACCTGTGAGTCTGTGCCATGCTCAGCTTGTGAAAGCAGGTCTGCTGCCACGAAGACAGGGTTACTGTTCTCATCAGCGATGACACATACCTCTGAAGGTCCTGCCGGCATGTCGATAGCCACATCATGAAGCGACACCTGTTGCTTGGCAGCCATCACATATTGGTTGCCAGGACCGAAAATCTTAAATACCTTCGGGATGCTCTCTGTGCCATAGGCCATGGCACCGATGGCCTGAACACCTCCCACCTTATAAATATGACTGACACCGGCAATGCGGGCAGCACAGAGAATGGCCGGATTCACCTTTCCCTCACGGTTAGGAGGTGTGCAGAGAACGATCTCCTTACAACCGGCAATCTTAGCAGGTGTGGCCAACATCAGAACGGTGCTGAACAGCGGAGCTGTGCCACCGGGGATATACAGTCCCACTTTCTCTATGGCGATGCTCTTCTGCCAACATCTCACACCGGGCGCTGTCTCTACCTCGATACCCTCATAACGCTGTGCCTCATGGAAGGCAGCGATGTTGTGATGGGCCAACTTCAGGGCATCCAAAAGCTCGGATGGAATCTCTGTCATCGCCTCGTCAATCTCTTGTTCGCTGACGGCCAGACTGTCGAGTTGTGCATGGTCAAATTTCTCTTCATAATTTTTCACAGCCTGGTCACCCTGCTGACGAATCTCATTGAGCACCTGCTCAACAGTGGTTTGCAGTTGGGTGTTATCCAGATGTGGGCGCTCTGTGAGCTTTGACCACTCTTCTCGTACAGGATATTTGATGATGTCCATGTTTACAGAATCATTTTTTCTATTGGGGTGACAAGAATACCCTGTGCACCCAGTTCTTTCAGTTTACCAATGATATCCCAGAAACGCTTCTGGTCGAGCACCGTATGAACGCAACACCACTCCTCGTCGGCCAAAGGTATGACGGTAGGACTCTTCAATCCCGGTAATACGTTGATGATCTCTTCCAACTGGTTCTTCGGCACATTCATACGGATGTATTTCTTATCCTCCGCATTCTTCACAGCCTGGATACGGAAGCGTAACTGCTCCAAAATGGCTTTCTTCTCCTCCGAGAGCTGTTTATTGCCAATGAGCAGCGCCTCGCTCTTCATCACGACCTCCACTTCACGCAGGTTGTTGCTTACCAAGGTGCTTCCGCTGCTCACGATATCAAAGATGCCGTCGGCCAGTCCGATACCCGGACTGATCTCCACACTACCGGTAATCACATGGATATCTGTTTTGATGTGATGACTATCCATGTATTTCTTCAGGATATGAGGGTAACTCGTCGCAATTTTCTTATTATTAAACCACTCCAGTCCGGGGTAGTTGATCTCTTTTGGAATCGCCAGTGAAAGGCGACATTTGCTGAATCCCAGACGGTCGATGATCTCTACATCCTCATCACGCTCAGCATATTCATTCTCACCCACCACACCGATGTCGGCCACACCATTGGCCACACTCTGAGGAATATCATCATCACGAAGATACAAAACCTCCAGAGGAAAGTCGAATGATTGCACCAATAGTGTTCTTTTGCTGGCAGAAACCTTGATGTCGGCTTCAGCGAGCAGGTTCATTGTGTCCTCAAACAATCTACCTTTTGATTGTACAGCTATACGTAACATAAAAAACTAATAATCTAAAAAACAGTCGCAAAATTACTTAAAATGATTTATATCTGCAAATTAGTTTGTAATTTTGTAGCGATTTTGAGAAATGTTTGCATATATATACTTTTTGTAGTCTTTTTTCTTTGTGGTTGTAAGAAAAAGACGGATAACGAGGTGGTCGTCACTCCGTGGGGCACAGTTATCGACTCCATCCCGGCAACCGACGATTTCACCTTATCAGATATTATGTCGAATGGTGAGTTGATCATGCTCACCCTGTCGGGTCCTGAGACTTACTACGACTATCATGGAAAAGGCATGGGTACACAGTTCTTGTTATGTGAGAAGTTTGCCCAGCATCTGGGTGTCTCCCTGCGTGTAGAGTTGTGTAAGGACACCACCGAGATGCTCAGTCGTCTTGAGAGTGGACAGGCAGATATTATCGCCTATATGTTGCCGAAGGATGTGCAGGGCTCTGACAGTCTGCTATTCTGTGGAACAAACATCCGTCGGGCGAAGAATACCCATGTAAAGAAATCTCCCAGTCAACCTTCAACGAAAGAGCAAAAGACCCCTTCTTCGAAGGAAACAGTCGCTTCTTCAAAGAAAACCGTGGAAAAGACCGATTCCGTGGTGGTGCAGTGGGCTGTAGGTAAGAACAACCAGGAGTTGGCTGATGCCTTAAACCGCTGGTATAAGCCGGGGATGTATGATGAGATGAAGAAAGAGGAGCATTTCCTGTTGTCGTCGGCCAGTGTCAAGCGCCGTGTCTTCTCACCCTTCCTCAACCGTTCGTCGGGTGTCATCTCTAAGTATGATGACCTCTTCCGTAAGTATGCTCCTGTGGCTCGTTGGGACTGGCGACTGATAGCCGCTCAATGTTATCAGGAGAGTTGTTTCGATCCCAATGCCCGCAGTTGGGCCGGTGCCCGTGGTCTGATGCAGATTATGCCGTCTACCGCAGCCCACTTAGGCTTGTCGATGGACCAGATCCACCAGCCCGAACCTAACATAGCGGCTGCCGTGCGTTATATCAGGGAGTTGTCACAAGCCTTCAGTGATATCCCAAGTGCCGGTGATCGTCAGTGCTTTGTCTTAGCCTCGTATAATGGTGGCAGCTTCCATGTACGTGATGCCATGGCTTTGACCAAGAAGAATGGAGGTAATCCCAAGCGATGGGGTGACGTGAGTCGTTACCTCCGTCTGCTCAGCGATCCCCAATATTACAACGACCCTGTAGTAAAGCATGGTTATATGCGTTCTTCCGAGACCCTCGATTACGTGGATAAGATCCGCATGCGCTATGCCCAATACCGTGGTGTGCCGGTAGGGAAGATGTCGTCAGGGCAGTCGGTATCTCCAGTGGCTCCTCGTAAGGCGAAAAAGAAGTATCGGTTTAAGGTGTAAGGTTTTAAGTCCTTAAAGTCTTTAAAGTCTTTAAAGTCCTTAAGGTCCTTAAGGTCATACTCTAAACTCTAACCTACAGCATCCCTTTCGTAGAGGGCAACTCAAACTTATAGATGTCGCGCTTCACCGCCATTTTTAGGGCACGTGCCAATGCCTTGAAGATCCCCTCAATCTTATGATGCTCATTCTGTCCCTCAGCCTTGATGTTGAGGTTCATCATGGCAGCGTCGCTCAGACTCTTGAAGAAATGGAGGAACATCTCCGTGGGCATGTCACCCACATGTTCACGTTTAAACTCAGCATCCCATACCAACCACGGACGACCACCGAAGTCGAGGGCTACACTGCACAGACAGTCATCCATCGGCAGACAGTAGCCATAACGCTCGATACCCCGCTTGTCACCCAGTGCCTTGCGGATACACTCACCTAATGCCAGGGCTGAATCCTCGATGGTGTGATGCTCATCCACCTGCAGATCGCCCTTGGTATGGATGGTAAGATCCATCATACCATGCTTGCCGATCTGTTCCAGCATATGATCAAAGAATCCCAAACCGGTGGAGATATCACATCTGCCAGAGCCGTCGAGGTTCAGACGTATGTCGATATCTGTCTCTTTGGTAGTTCGTCTTACCGATGCCGTGCGCTCACCGGCAAAAAGGATCTCAGTGATCTTATCCCATGTCATGCCGTATTTGATGGTGTCGGTATCTTCCTTCGGTTCTTTCTTGATCGATGAGTCGAGTATCAGTGCCTTACATCCTAAGTTCTTCGCCAGCAAGGCATCGTTCTCTCGGTCACCGATGACATAACTGCCTGCTAAGTCGTATATCGGGTTGTCGATATACTCTTTCAGCATGCCGATGCCCGGTTTGCGGTTGGGGTGGTTGTCCTCAGGGAAATGCCGGTCGATCTTCATATCGTCGAAGGTGATGCCTTCTCCCTCAAGGGTCTGCAGGATGAAGTTGTGCACCGGCCAGAAGGTATCCTCGGGGAATGCGTCGGTGCCCAGTCCATCCTGATTGCTCACCATCACAAAGCGGAAATCCAGTTTCTCACGGATGAACGCCAGGTTCTTAAAGACCCCCTTGACAAACTTCAGTTTCTCAAAAGCATCTATCTGCTCGTCGGCGGGTTCCTCTATCAGGGTGCCGTCCCGATCAATAAACAGTATTCTCTGGGGCTTCATCGGCTGTAGCGTCAATGGGTTGCAACTGCTGTTCTTTCTCTCTTTCGTAGGCCTCGATATTACCATACATATAATAGATGACGGCATAGGAGAAGACACCCACAAAAGCATATACGAAGTAGGTCAGCACGGCCACCAGGAAGAAGAGGATGCTGAAATATGCGGGCATGCCCGAAGCATCCCCTTCGGCTACTCCTGCTGCGGAGATCATCTGGGCGATTGTGCAGATGCCCAGCGGTATGGAGATGATCAGACTCATCACCATCAGACAGAGATACAACAGCAGTACGGACACGAAGATATATCCCCAGTGCTTGAATCCTTTCTTCCAGCCCTTGAAAATCAGGTTCCTGAAGTGCGTCTGCGGCTCCAGCATGTATTTCATCGAGGGATAGACATAGGGCAGATAGACGACGATCAGCAGCACGGTGAAGATGAGAAAAAATAATGCCCCTGCTTTGAACATGCCCGTTTCTGTACTGTCACCCGTCAGGAAGGCAGATGCGGAAATGAGTGAAATCAGTATCGCAACCAGCGAAAGCCATAGGATCAGCTTGATATATCTGATGCAGTTCCATTTCATCGACTGCTCGTTGAACAGCATCATGATCCGTCCATAGAGGAGGACAGCGGCAATAATCACCAATGGCAACATGATCAATATGCCGGCGGCATCAGCTAACTCTTCTCCACCCGACAAGGTCGTTCTCATCTGAAGTACCTGGAAGATACCCAAGACCACACCGAAAACCAGGGCATAGGGCCACATGTGTTTGAAGATGGTCTTGAAATTGTCAACAAAAAAACGATAACCAGCTTCCAGCGTGGCGATGTAACCACGACGTTTAATCAATTCTTCTTTAATAAGTCCTTCCATAATTTATATTTTTTGTTTGTAATTTTCAATCTGCAGACAAAGATAAGACAATTATACGAACAAACCAAACTTTACCGTTCGCAAAAATGTGCAAATGTGTTGAAAAATATAATGTGTTCTGCACGTGTTTCATTTTTTTCCCGTATTTTTGCAAGTATGAAAGAGATTAATTGGGGATTTATTGGATGTGGCGATGTGACGGAGAAGAAGTCTGGTCCGGCCTTCAACGAGGTGGCTGGCTCTAAGATCGTTGCCGTGATGAGTCGTTCAGAGAACAAGGCTCGCTCATATGCAGAGAGGCACCATGTGCCAAAGTGGTATACCGATGCACAGCAGTTGATCGACGATCCGGATGTGAACGCTATCTATGTGGCGACACCTCCCAGCAGTCATGCCACCTTTGCCATCATGGCCATGCATGCTGGCAAACCGGTATATGTGGAGAAGCCCTTGGCAGCCACCTACGATGACTGTGTGCGGGTAAACCGTATCAGTGAGCAGACGGGCGTGCCCTGTTATGTGGCATACTACCGCCGTTACCTGCCTTATTTCCAAAAGGTAAAGGATATCGTCAAGAGTGGTGTGCTGGGGAAGATCGTGCGTGTGCAGATACGACTGACATCGCCCTTAGACCTCGATACATCGGCAGGAAAGCCGCTGCCTTGGCGCTTACAACCAGAGATTGCGGGTGGTGGACTGTTCTACGACCTGGCTCCCCATCAGATAGACTTATTGCAAGAGATTTTTGGCGTGATCACTGAGGCATCAGGCATCTGTGCCAACCGTGGTGGATATTACTCGGCAGAAGATAGCGTGAGTGCTTGTTTCCTGTTTGAGAACGGACTGCCGGGTAGCGGTTCTTGGTGCTTCGTGGTGCATCCCTCAGCCAAGGAAGACTGCATAGAGATCACCGGTGAGGAGGGCACACTCTGTTTCTCTGCCTTCAGCTTCGATCCTATCACACTGACCACCAGTGAGGGAACCTCCACATTCGACATTCCCAATCCCACCTATGTGCAGCAGCCCATCATCAAGGCAGTAGTAGAAGCACTGCAAGGTATTGGCGACTGCACATCTACCAGTGAGTCGGCGACATCCGTTAACTGGGTGCTCGACCGTATATTAGGAAAGTTCTGATAATGAAAAAGATATCATTACTCTGTCTGTTACTTTTTGTCTCTTCTATCGTGCTTGCCCAAGAGGTGAGCACAGAGACGGATACGCTCCAGGTGACGCAGCAGAAGAATGATTTCTTTCATCGTATCGGTAGGGTGTTCACGAAATATTTCCGTGACTTCAACGCTACCGATACCACCTATATAGAGCCACAGCATTACAACTATGCCGTGATGGCTCAAAACACGAATACCTACGAGACGTATCGTGTGACCAGCAAGGGAGGACAGTCGTTCCTCTTCTCACCGGAGCCCACGTATCGTGTGGGGCCTTATTTCGGATGGCGATGGATATTCTTGGGATATACCCTCGATGTGACTCATCTGGGTGATAAGAATACCAAGCAGGAGTGGGATATTAGTCTGTATAGTAACCTCGTCACCGTTGACCTTTATTATCGGAAGACGGGCGATGACTATAAGATACGGGATGTGGACATGCCGGGGCGCTCTGTGAATACAAGGGCCTTGGAGGGGGTGCCCTTCAACGGACTCAATGTCGGCATCGCGGGCTTCAATGTGTACTACATCGCTAACCACAAGAAGTTCTCTTATCCTGCGGCCTTCAGTCAGAGTACAGTGCAGCGGCGGAGTTGCGGATCAGCGCTCTACGGCATCGGATATACCCGACATCGTATCGATCTCGACTTCGATCGTCTGCAGGAGACGGTGAACGAGAATCTCCCTGAGGCAGCCACCAATCCTGATGTGGCCAAACTCGATAGTGGACTGATGTTCAACAAGGTGCGCTATACCAATTTCTCTATGTCAGGTGGTTATGCGTACAACTGGGTGTTTTCCCGCAACTGGCTGTTCTCGGGAAGTCTGTCGCTCGCCCTCGGTTATAAGCGGGCTACGGGTGATCTGCGGAAAGACGAGCTCACCATCCTGCGGGATTTCTCCTTTAAGAATGTTGCCCTCGATGCCACCAGCCGCATCGGTGTGGTGTGGAACAATACAAAATGGTTTGCCGGCATGAGTCTGATCCTGCATAGTTACAACTACCGCAAACAACAGTTCTCCACGAATAATTACTTCGGCAGTCTGAACTTCTACGTAGGTTTCAACTTCAACCGCAAGCGAGGGCATTAGCATATGTGTCATTCGGGGACTGGCTCCCTTGTGTGCCTGTCCCTGCAAAAGAATAGTATAGAATAATATGAAGAAGATCTTTCTGTTTCTTATCACATGTACCTTTGTTCTTCAGACGAAGGCACAGTCAACAGTACCCCAATACACCCCGGAAGACAGTATCCGGGTGATGAATCTGTTGCAATCAGCCGAGAAGGATGCTGCTAACGATACTACTGCCGGCCAGACCATGCTGCGTATCGGCAGGGTCATCGAGAAGATGAACATCCCCTATGTGGCCCATACCCTGGAACCTAACGACCAAGAGCGACTTATCATCAATCTCCGTGAACTTGACTGCACCACTTTCGTAGAATCCGCCATGGCACTCACCCTCTGTGTGCGCAGCGGAAGAACTACCTTCGACGACTATTGTCGTATCCTGCAGAAGATCCGCTATTGGCAGGGTAGGGCACCGCAGTATATCCGACGTCTCCATTATTTCACCTCATGGATAGAAGATAATACCACGATGGATCTGGTTCGGGAACTGCAGTCACCTAATCCGCCCTTCACCGCTGTGCAGACCGTGCAGGCACACTATATGACACAGCATGTGGATAAATACCGCATGCTCACCGTCAACCCCCAGGATGTACCCATGATCCGTGAGATGGAGAAACGTATCGAAGGAAAGAAATACCGGTATATCCCTAAGCAACAATTGTATAACAACCAACTATTGCGTAAAACTATCCACGACGGGGATATCATCGTGATCATCACCAATATCAAGGGACTCGACACCCAGCATATCGGTATCGCAGCCTGGCACGCCGACGGTCTCCACCTGCTCAACGCCTCCAGCATCCATCACCGTGTCATCGAGGAACCCATGACCCTACGTCAGTATCTCTATAAGCACCCCACCATGCCCGGCATACGGGTTGTGAGGATTAACTAAACGTATTACGGCCACAAGATTTGAGTATTACGGAAGATAGTCCGAGTACCCCGGACTCAGAGTCCGGAGCCTCCGGACTCCTTTGGGTACTACATTTATTCCTTACTGAATAGGGTTATAGTTCCCGCTTGTAATAAGCTCTGCAAACACAAAATAAACCTTCCAGTGAGAATATGATGAACTACTTGAACAGTTCATCCAGCATCTGATAGAACGTTGGGTCTTCGCCAATGACGGTAGTAAGCACCTTTCCCTCAGGACTGATGATGATCTTCGTGGGGAATCCGGTAATCATATAATCATTGGGAACAGACGACCCCTTGGGCACATACACATGCAGCCAGGGCAGGGCGTGCTCGGCGACGGCCTTCTTCCATTTCTCCACGGTGTCGTTGCAGTCCATACCGAGGATTTCCATCTTACCCTTATATTTCTCGTAGTATGTCTTCATCTCGGGGAATCCCTTGATGCACCATCCGCACCAGGAACCCCAGAAGTCGAGCACCACAAACTTGCCGCGCAGCGACGACAGGGAGAGCGGTTTTCCCTGCAGATCGTCGAGGGTAAACTCGGGGGCCACACTACCCATGGGCAATGTCTTTCCAGCCATCTCCTGTTGGCGTACGAACTCCTTTGCTTCATCGATTCCGGAGTCGATATAACCCTTCAGTCTGCCGTTACGCACTTCGGGCGACATCATTGCCAAGAACTCGTCAAGACGACTGGGCACAAAGCATCCCACGGCATTAACCAATATGGCGGCGCACTCGCTGTCAGGATGGGTCTTGATGAAATCGATGGCGGGCTGTGCTTCTTTACTCTCTTTCACCTTGTTGGATACGATGAGCGCCTCGAGGTAGTTCTTATAAAATGCCGTTCCGCTGAATGTCAGTCCGTCAGCAGGCTTGTTATTGTCGCAGAATCCCTCGGCTATGAGTTCCTCGCCGGGCACCGCTGTGACTATGAAGCTATAGCCGGCTCCACCACTAAGCAGCGAAGGGGTGAGGATGATAAACTCCTTGGTTTTCGTCAGGTCAGCGGAGAAGTTGAATGTACCATTGTTTCTTACCATGGTGTTCATGCTCTTCAGATCATCGGTAGGAATAATCAGGATAGTGTCTTCTGGGTTGGTCATCTTCCCTACAAACGACCATTTCCCGGCTTCGCCCTTGATCTCTTGGGCACTGACATTTATAGAACTGCCGATGCTGATAATGACAGCAAGCAGGAAAAATCTGATTAGTTGTCTCATAATTGTCAATTTTAATGATTTCGGTGTCAAAAGTACGATAATTTTGAGTAAACGAGAAGAAAAGAAGTATGTTTTTTCTCGAGTGTGAAGAATTTACCTAATAAACGAGCGAAATACAAAAGAAAACCCCAGTTTTCTTTGTATTTCCGAGCGAGAGTACTTTCAACGCAGTTAAAGATATGAAAAATGATTGAATCATGCAAGAGGCACCGCCAATAAATGACATGATAATAAGTTTAGTGACCTTTGGCGCATAAAGGGTATAAAACAAAAAAAACTCCACTCGAAAGTGGAGTCTTTGGTACACCCGCAGGGGTTCGAACCCTGGACACCCTGATTAAGAGTCAGGTGCTCTACCAACTGAGCTACGGGTGCAACTTCTCAAAT
>CADBSW010000014.1 GCA_902797505.1 uncultured Prevotellaceae bacterium
GAGATGTTAATAGATTGTCAATCAGTATATTGCAATGTTTGATTATTCGCGAAAGCCGGTAAAATGGCAAGTGGGAAACTTTAGTAATATGATTGATGCTGCCGCAAACAGCTATCCTTCCTTGAAACTAATGGAGTGTGTTGCACATAACGAGTATATTTTCGGGATATATGTATATGGACTCAAGGAGAAATGTAGTGATAATTATTTCATAGATTACTCCGTGCAAGCCACGATTAGCCAGACAAGGAAAAATGCTGTTTTTACTCCACAAGGAATAGACTTTGATATTCGTGCAAAACGTTTCTTTGCACTGAGTTCATCTTCTTCACGAGAATACTCAGCAAAATATATGACTGGTACTCAGATACCTCTTCTTAAGATAGGGGAAATGTATCTGATAGCAGCCGAAGCATCTGGTGATATTAAATACTTAAAAGAACTTCGAAGACAACGTGGATATTCCTCTGATGAGGACACATCTAATTTTGAACAATTGCTCACTGGAGAGTACCAACGTGAGTTTATTGCAGAAGGTCAATTGTTCTATTATTATAAACGTCTTAATTTCAATGAAATACCATTCAGTGGAATTGCTGCGACTGATAAAATCTATGTCCTGCCTTTGCCTGATGACGAAATTGAGTTCGGCAATTATTAATAATAACTCAAATCATTAAAAGTATGAAAACATTTTTTTCGACACTTATATTTATGGTATTATTTATATCCTTTGGATCTTGTAAGGAAAACGAGTACGAAGGATATACAGGTAAGGCCTCGGTTTACTTTCAATTGGATCCTTCAAATTGGAACTATAGTGGTGATAGTATTTTTTACTCGTTCGTTGGTAAAAACACCGATGAGGCAACTGTTCAGATTTTAATCAATCTATTAGGAAACACCTCACCTCAGGATCGCATCGTCAAAATTCACGTGGATGAATCATTAACAACAGCGAAAGAAGGATTGCATTATGCAACCCTACAAAATGAATATATAATGAAAAGTGGAGAAATGCAGATTAGTGTTCCTATTATTGTTTATAAAAAAGATGAAGGTTTAAACAGTAAGGCCGTAGTGTTAGCCCTACAACTTGACGAATCTGCTGATTTTGATTTACAATTTCCAAATCGAACAACAGCAAAACTATTCATTAGCAATATAATCTCGAAACCTTCATATTGGGATTCAAGTTATCTGACATGGACATTTGGAACATATAGCAATCGACTGATGGAGATTATTGTCATGATTGCAGGGCGTACTATGCCCGAAACTGCATCCAAATATAACGAAGAGAAGCAGTTCTGGAATAATGTCGCAACATTAGTTAAACAGTATCTCACTGACAATTATCCCGTATATGACGAAAATGGTAATATAATCAATTAAATTTTAGATTATGATGAAATCAATAATAAAAAAGGGTCTGTATCTTTCTATCTTAGGACTTTCAGTAATATGTACAGTTGTGTCTTCTTGTGCAGAAGATGAGGGCAATTATGAATATATTGAAACAAAAGAAATCTCTGTATCGTTGGATGATCAGTATGTGGTTGAACAATTTGAAAACCTTGTAATTAGTCCGGTCTTCAATAAACAAATTCCTTTGAACACTAGTGAATACCGCTATCTGTGGTATCTATGGAATTCAGAAAGCAGTATTCCTGATACAATATGTACAGAACAAAACATAAATATTCCAATAAAGTATTCACCGGGAAAGTATTATATGTGTTTTGAAATACAAAACAAAGATGGCGTTGTGGTATCGCTTAACCTTGCCAATCTATCTGTAGTAAATTCTAACTCCAACGGACTTGCTGTCCTTAGCAATGTAGAGGGCGAAGCAGAAATAACGTTTATTAGCAAGAAAGGAAAAATTACAAAAGAAATTTATAATTCAGTAAATGGCGAAAGAGCAGGTCGTTCGCCCGTCTGTTTGGTATATATGGGTAGTGAGGGCTATGTCATCCCTACCATTGGAATAGGTTGCTCCTCAGGTTCTGTGGTAGCGGCTACAAGTGACTTCCAATTTCTTTCAATGCTGAAAGATCAAATCTATTTTCCTCCAGAGAAATGCGTTCTTCAAGCATTAAAACGTGACTTATCTGAGATGTATGAGTATGCTATTATCGATGGTGGCATTTACAGTAGAAATATAATGTATTCAAGTAGTCCAAACTCCATGTTTGATACACGTGTAGGTGGCAACGATTACGAATTGTCTCCATTTATCATAGAAGCATCAGGATCTAGTCCAACAATCTTCGATCGGAAATCAGGTCGGTTTATGTGGGATTATTACGGTGATTTGCTTCCAGTTGGTATTCCTGAGACAACAACACTGTTTAATCCACTAAATGTCAATGGAGATCTCATCTATGCAACATCTTTCAAAGCAGAGGGTGACAATATGTTAAGTAGGTATGAAAATATCCGAGGGGTTATACGTCTTAATAATGGTTCGTTATTCGCATTTGGTGCACTCATGGTTGAGGGTTATGATGCAAACTGGAACAGAGTCCATACATTAACTCCATCACACCGTATGGATATACCTGCTGAAGCCACATCTTTCGGATGTTCAATTATAGAACCCAACTTCATTTTTTATTCAGTAGGCAATGTCATTTTCTGTAAGAGTATAGCCACTGGCAACATTATTTCACAAATCGATTTGGGACAAAAGATTGACTATATGGAATTCGATAGAATGGATCCTTCAATTTTGTATGTCGGTATTAGTAACAGTAGTTCTAAATCAGATTCTGGAAGTGTCGTTAGTATGACAATGTCCTCAGATGGAGAACTATCAGAAAACGTGCGTTACCAAAATGTTTGCGGAAAAGTGGTTGATTTCGAAACGAAATAAATTAGTATTTGCGATGAGATTAATAAAAGAAACCATTATAATAATTGTCATTTGCGCATGGCAAATGGTGGGCCATGCGCAAAACAGTTCTTCTTATGAAAGCTCTTCTGTAATGTATATTGAAGGTTCTGTTTGTGGTATCGAAAACAATTTTTTTCTTCTCACCCGTGCTCTTCCAGGTACGGGCCTTGACACGGTTTTTGTTGATGAGAAGGGATATTTTGTTAAGTCCATTAACGTTTCAAGACCTTTTTGTACCTCTTTACTTATAGAAAATCCTAAGGTTAATCTTCAATTCTATGTGGAGCCTTGTACAAAAGCCAATATAAGAATCAATTTGCTTGCAAAAAGCAATAATATGCCTGAAATAATTTATGAGGGCGATAACAAAGATTGCTTTGAATTTCTTAGGTCATATAATCCAGATAAAATACTATCTTCGTGGAGTGTCAGCCGGCTTGACACTATTACATTCTCGGAATACCAAAGTGGATTCAAAAGTGATATAGAGTTACTAAAGAATGATTTACTGAATAGTGTGTCTAATACCCGGTTCGTGAAAAGTTATGCATCAAAGCTTGACGATTTCTATAGATTCAATCTGTGGAGGTTCTTTGAAACAAAAGGAAAGGAAGATGTGAACGCAAAACAATGGCTACTTTCAATGAAAGAAGCCGAAATGATCGATGATGATGTGTTTCAGTGGCAGCGTCTTTATCAAAAACGTCATCCAGACCGCTCTTATCTTCAAAATTTAAAAGATGCTTTCCATAACCAAAACATAATTAATTTTTTTGCTGATAGATATATGTATGACATTATCAGGAATCAATTACCCGATATGGAACAGCAAATTCATGAATACCTAACGATTTCAACAGATGAAGAAAAACAGTCAGAAATAATGCGTCTGTATGAACATTATAAAGGACTTACACCTGGAGCGAAAGGAATAAAGTTTACTGTCTATGACGAAAATGGATCTCAAATACATTCAGATAATCTAAAAGGCAAAGCTGTTTATTTAGATTTGTGGGCAACATGGTGCCCACCATGTTGTGACGAAATCCCTTATATGGCGAAATTGGCAGAACACTACAAAAATAATCCTAACATACAGATAATTAGTATCTCACTTGATTCCAATGAAAAAGCATGGCGAGCTAAGTTGGCTAAAGACAAACCTCAATGGCCCCAATACTATTGTAAAGAGAATTTTAATAGTCAGTTATGCAAAGAATACGGTATCAACACTATTCCACGTTTCCTGATGTTTGACAAAAAAGGGTGTATTATCTCATTGAATGCTCCACGTCCCTCTTCTGAGGATATTATCAATTGGATCGACGATCATATTAAATAAAGAATCGTAGCCAATATAAAAGAGTATGTGTTATAATGATGTTTCCTCTCTAAATCCTTGCAAGTTTGACAGGAAACATATATTTTTGTTGCTAATTAACTTGCACCAGATTATGGAGATAAATGGAGAAGAGAATCGCAAGGCACTGATTTATCTGCATACCTCAGTATTGCTGGCAGGATTCTGTGGCGTGTTCGGACGGTTGATTACGATGAATGAGGTGGACATCGTATTCTACCGTATTCTTTTCACCATCGCTATTTTGCTGATATTTGTAGGACTCCCTCGAATAGGATGGAAGAAATTTTTCCAGATTATTGGATGTGGGGCGTTGTTAGGACTTCACTGGATTCTGTTCTATGGCAGCATCAAGATGTCGAATGTCTCTATTGGCGTGGTTTGCTATGCCTTGATAGGTTTCTTCACCGCTTTTATCGAACCAGTGGTCTTTCACCGTAAGATTGCTATTCGTGAAATACTTTTTTCACTGCTCACTTTAGTTGGATTATTATTGATCTTCTCTTTCGATACCCGTTATCGGGTAGGTATCGCTGTGGGTGCCGTGGCATCTCTGGTAGCTTCCCTCTTTCTTGTCTTTACAAAAAAGGTGGATGAGGGCATCAGCACACGCACAATTACGCTCTACGAAATGATGGGTGGCATGGTGGGCGTGATCCTCTCTGCACCTGTGTATCTTTGGATATTTCCGCCAGAGACGGGCGTGCTGGTAGTTCCTGATACCCAGAACCTGATCTACCTCTTGTGTCTTGCATTGTTCTGCACGGTAGGACAATACATGTTCCAGTTCCTCAGTCTGAAACATCTCTCTGCCTTTACCGTCAACCTCACGTACAACCTTGAGCCCGTATATGCTATAATCATTGCCTTCATCCTTTTTGGGGAGGGGCGAGAGGTGAACATCTCCTTTTATGTAGGTATCCTTTTCATTCTGGCAAGCGTCTGCATGCAGACACGCCAGACGATGAAGAAGAATTATGGAGAATAAGCTTACATGGATTTTTTTTGAGAAAATGTTGTCGTTTTGAAAAAAATCCTTTAATTTTGTGTTTTGTAATTGAAAACTTATAATTAGCAAGATATGATTGACGTAAAAGAAACCCTCAAAGAAAGTGAAGAGAGGATGGAGATGGCTGCCATGTTCCTGGATGACAGTCTGGCTCGTATCCGTGCTGGTCGCGCGAATGTCGCCATTCTCGATGGTATCAGAGTGAACAGCTATGGCTCGAAGGTTCCGCTGAACCAGGTAGCCAGCGTCAACTGTCCTGATGCGCGTACGATCGCCATCCGTCCGTGGGATAAAAAGGCGATACGCGACATCGAGAAGGCTATCATGGACAGTGATGTGGGTATTACGCCCGAGAACAATGGTGAGGTGATCCGCCTGAATATCCCGCAGCCTACCGAGGAGCGCCGCCGTGAGCTGGTGAAGCAGTGCGGTAAGATAGCCGAGAAGGCAAAGGTGGAGGTACGTAATGTTCGTGGCGAGATCAAGGATCGTCTGAAGAAAGCCATCAAGGATGGTCTGAGCGAGGATAACGAGAAAGATGCCGAGCTCGAGTTGCAGAAGCTCCATGATAAGTTCATCAAGAAGATCGATGAGCTGATCGAAGCGAAGAACAAAGAGATCATGACCGTCTGATGCACGGACTTGTTATCAAGAATACTGGTTCTTGGTATACCGTGCTGACCGATGACGGGCAGACGATACAATCCAAGATAAAAGGTAATTTCCGACTGAAGGGCATCCGCAGCACCAACCCGGTGGCTGTGGGTGACCGCGTTGAGCTGATTACCAACCAAGACGGCTCGGCGTTTATCAAGGAGATATGCGACCGGAAGAACTATATCATCCGCAAGGCGTCGAACCTGAGTAAACAGAGTCATATCCTGGCGGCCAACGTGGATCAGGCCGCACTGATAGTCACCGTGAACTATCCCCAGACATCCACCACCTTTATCGACCGTTTCTTAGCATCCGCTGAGGCTTACAATATCCCTGTGATCCTTATATTTAATAAGGTGGACCTGCTCAGCGATGAGGAGAAACACTACCAGCAGATGATGGTTGACCTCTACGAAAACATCGGTTATCAGTGTATGCAGCTATCTGCCAAGACGGCTGCCGACAAGCGCGAGGAGCTGGAGCCCCTGATCGCGGCGCTGAAAGACAAGACAACCTTGTTCAGCGGTAATAGCGGAGTGGGGAAGAGCACCCTGCTGAATGTGCTGATACCGGGCATCAACCTGCGTACGGCAGAGATATCGTATGCCCACCAGACTGGCATGCACACCACTACCTTCAGTGAGATGCTGGCCATCCCCGAGGGAGGATGGGTGATTGATACACCGGGCGTGAAGGGGTTCGGGGCATACGACATGGAGCCGGAAGAGATATGCAGCTATTTCAAGGAGATCTTTGAATATTCGAAGGACTGCAGATTCAATAACTGCACCCATACCCACGAGCCCGACTGCGCGGTGATCAGAGCCGTGGAAAATCACTATATCTCACAGAGCCGGTATAACAGTTATCTGAGTATGCTGGAGGACAAGAACGAGAGCAAATACCGCGAAGCATTCTGATTTCGTTGAAGAATAGTCCCTGTTTGTTGATTGATTTTGCGCCACTCATGATTATCTTTTAGTTTTGCAATCGATAAATGATTGTTGAACTAAAAAAGATATGATGATGAAAAGATTGGCATATTTGATCATGATTCTCTCGGCGGGCATTTTCTTTTCGTGCACCACAGAGAATGAATGGGATGACTATTTCTCCATTGATGAGAATATGAACATGGGTGGCAATGGCGGCGGAATGATGCCGGGCGGGACAGCCAGCTCTGGGACAGCCCTGACAACCACCTTAGGTACCTTCGACGTGACTATCGACACCTCTGCACTCACGGAGACAGAAACGATTCCAGGAAGTACAGATACCTACTACGAGGACTATGTAGAGACCTATACACCCACCACCACGATCAAGATCGCATACAATGGCAATAGTGCTACTGTCACCGGTGAGGCAGAAGGTGTGACTATTACGAAGGATGGTGCTGACGTAACGGTCAACTCCACCGTCAAGAACATCGCTTACGAACTGAGTGGATCGACCAGCGACGGTTCTTTCAAGATCTACAGTGAGAAGAAGTTTGAGGTGATCCTCAATGGCGTGGACATCACCAATCCTACCGGAGCAGCCATCAATAACCAGGGAAAACGTATGTATGTGGTGGTGAAGGATGGCACTACGAATAAGTTGACCGACGGCTCCTCGTATACGATGGTGGACAACGAGGATATGAAGGGTACGCTCTTCAGTGAGGGTAAGTTGGCCTTCAGCGGTTCGGGAACCCTGAGCGTCTACTCGAATGCCAAGAACGGTATTGTGAGTGATGACTATGTGTTTATCCGTCCGAATACGAATATCTACGTGAAGTCGACCACCAACCATGGTATCAAGGCTAATGACGGCGTGATCATCCGCGGTGGTGTGGTGAACGTGGAGGTGTCGGCCGATGCCGCCAAGGGTATCAATACCGATGGATTCATCCAGATAGAAGGCGGTAGGGTGACGGCCATCACCACCGGCGGATCATCCTACGACGATGAGGATAAGGAATATAAGGGTTGCGCTGGTATTAAGTCGGACAGCATCTTCGTGATCAGCGGCGGTGAGGTGAACGTCAAGAGCACAGGTGCCGGTGGCAAGGGCTTGAACTCTTCACAGACGATGACGATCACCGGTGGAACGATACGAGCCATTGCGGCAGGAAAGAACTTCTCGAGTGGCAATGACGATGTGGCATCCAAGGCGATCAAGTCGGCAGGCGATATGACGATCTCCGGCGGTGATATCATGGCTCGCTCGGCAGCTCATGAGGCGATAGAGACCAAGGGTAAGCTGACGGTCAGTGCGGGCAGTATAGGCGCTTACTCCAGCGATGATGCCATCAACTCGGCAGGAGTCATGACCATCAATGGAGGATATATCTTCGGCTACTCTACCACCAACGACGGTATCGATGCCAATGGTAACCTGACCGTGAATGGCGGTGTACTGATCGGCTGCGGAGCCACGGCTCCTGAAGAGGGTATCGACGTGGCGGAGCGTTGCACCTTCAGTATCAACGGAGGCACGGTGATCGGTATCGGTGGCGGTTCGGAGTCGATCGCGGGCTCTCAGCAGAAGGCAGTACTCTCGGGCGTTACGGTAAACAATGGCAGTTATATCACCGTGAAAGATGACAGTGGCAATAACATCTTCGCCTTTAAAGTGCCAAGAGCCTACAGCAGGGCTGTGATGCAGCTGAGCTCACCGAAGTTTAAGTCGGGCACTACCTATACGATGAGCACCGCCACGTCGGTAAGCGGCAGTGATGAGTTCTACGGATACTATGCCGGGGCAACCGTCAGCAGTGAGACGAAGCTCGGTACGTTCACCACCTCTACCTCATCATCCAGTGGCATGCGGGGAGGCATGAGCACCAGTGACAGCTTTCAGGTTATTTCTCTTGATAGTACTGGTGATAACTAATATGATTGTCTACCTGCTGTTGCTGAAACGAAAACTGAGCCTTCGTTTGTTCCGACAGGTATATGGTTCATACAACCGTTAAGATAATATGAAGATAGCGATTTCTAAAAGAGAGACAAAAGAGACACTGGTATATCTGGCGCTATGGCTACTGCTGTTCATAGCGCCGGTTATCACCTATCTGATACGGGTGATGTCTCACGGGGCATCGTTCCGATGGAGTGAGGTGCTCGAGGTGTGGAGCGTGCTGCTCGTCTACCTGATTGTCTTTGTCATCCACAACTTCCTCCTGGCCCCGCTGCTGATCTACCGTAAGAAGAAACTGCTTTATTTCTTTTGGGTGTTCTGTGTCTTGGTGGTCTTCACCTTCTATCAGTGTACAACACGGAAGCAACATCATTGGGGCGGTCCTCCACAGCATGAGATGATGGGGCCCGGCAATCACGAGGGAGCGATGAGACATAACGGATTCGATGGCGGACCAATGGGTAGGGCCGAAGACCGTCCACCGCTCATTGAGGAAGTGTCTTTAGAGGATGACAGTATCGGACACCCGATGGATGCTCCGGCGGATGATCGGATGGCCGGTGGACTGCCCCGGGTAAAGATAGATGAGATGCCCGACTCTGTACGTGAAAAGGAGTTTGGTCCGTGGCAGGGATTCCGTGGCGGAGAACCGCTGATGATGACCCTGAACAATGCCATCGGACTGATCATCGTCTTGCTGACCATCGGCATGAACTTAGGTATCAAACTCTATTTCAAGAGTGATGAGGATGCCAAGGAACTGCGAGAACTGGAGAAGAAAAGTCTGGAGCAGCAACTGGCGTATCTGAAATATCAGATCAACCCCCACTTCTTCATGAACACCCTGAATAATATCCATGCCCTGGTGGACATCGATCCGGAGAAAGCCAAAGACACGATCTTGGAGTTGTCGAAGATGATGCGCTATGTGCTCTATGAGGGGGATAAACAGGTGATACCCCTACAGCGGGAGACCGACTTCCTCAAGACCTATATCTCACTGATGAGGCTGCGCTATACCGACAAGGTGAAGATCTCGGTGGATATCCCCGAGCGGATGCCCGAGGCCGGCATACCTCCGCTGCTGCTGATCACCTTCGTGGAGAATGCCTTCAAGCATGGCATCAGTTACAAGCAGGACTGTTTTATCAAGATCAAGATGTCATTGGATGATGACCGACTGAAGTTCACGTGTAAGAATAGTAAGGTGCTTGCAAAAGAGGGTGACAATGAGAATGTTGGTGGCGTAGGACTCGCCAATGTAAAACAACGTTTGGAACTGCTGTATGGGAATAATTATACTTTAGATTTTGATGAAGCAGAGGATACCTACGAGGTGTTGCTGCTCCTACCACTCAATAAAAAACAGTTGTCATGATCAGATGTTTAGCTATCGATGATGAGCCGTTGGCGCTCCAGCAGCTCACGGCCTATATCAAGAAGATACCGTTCCTGGAACTGGTGGACAGTTGTCAGAGTGCCCACGATGCCCTGACGGTGATGAACCAAGAGGTTATCGATGCCATATTCGTGGATATCAACATGCCCGACCTCAATGGCATGGATTTCGTCAAGTCACTGCCTGTGCCTCCCTTGGTGGTGTTCACCACGGCTTATTCGGAATATGCCGTGGAGGGCTTTAAGGTGGATGCCGTGGATTACCTGTTGAAACCTTTCGGACTGACCGACTTTCAGCGGGCTGCCAACAAGGTGAAGGCACGCTATGACCAGCAGAACACGGCGATGATCTCTCAGGTAGAGGATGATGTGTTGTTCTTGAAGACCGACTATAAGGTGATCCGCATTGATGTGAAGGATATCCGTTATGTGCAGAGCATGAGCGAATACCTGAAGATCTTCTTAGAGGGGCGTGCCAAGCCCGTCATTGTCTTGTTGAGCATGAAAAAGATGGAGGAGCGGTTGCCTGAGAATCAGTTTATGCGTATTCACCGCGGGTATATCATCAACCTCAAGAAGATACAGGAGGTGAACAAGAACCGGGTGATCATGGATGAAGAAACATACCTCCCTATAGGTGATAACTATAAGGAGGCATTCAACAGTTATTTAGAGAGTAAGTTCCTGGGTAAGTAGGGGAACTTACTCTTTTTAATCAGTTTTTCTTGGCTTTCTGCTCTGCTTCTTTCTGCGTCTTCAGTTTCTTCACGTAGGCACTGTACATGGTGCGCCAGTCGCGACCGCTGTTGGTGAAATACTGCTCATTCTTGGTCTTGAAGATCTCGAAGATGGCAGAGATCTGCTTCATGTTCTTGTAATCGATAGCCATCAGACGGGCCTGCTTGAGGTTATCCATGAGCACCTTCTCATCCTCGGCAGTCATGTCGGGCACTATCTCTTTGTAGGCTTTCATGGTGAAGGCCACCTTTCCTACGGTGTACATATCCAATACCTGTTCTACCTGCTCGGGTGTCAGGTCGGCATTCAGTCCGTCGAGCAGAGCCTGACGGATAGAGGCGGGCTGTGAGGAGTCGGCAATCACCATACGGTCCATAGCCGATAGTTTCTTACCAGTTGTGGGGTTGATGGCGCCGTCGGGAATCATATTGCCATGGGTGTTGTGCCATTCGCGGATGGCTGCCAAGTGGGTGGCGATCACCTTCGTGAGGCGCTCTTCCTTTGCCTGGTCGTTGAGTTTCAGGTTAGCTACCCAGCCAGTGGCCTTCTTCAAGCTACCCTCGTCGATCTCCTGTGCCTGTATCGTGGGGATACAGAGTGCGAGGGTCATCAAAATAACAAATACTTTTTTCATCATGAATTATTTAGTAGAATTAGGTTTAAGTATCTTCAGGAATGAAGGTGCCAGCATCTTGCGCAGGTCGTTGATGGCAATCTTAGCTCCCGGCATGCCGATGGCATACGCGCCGATCTCATACTGCTGATAGCTGAACACGATACTGTCGTTGACAATATACGGATCACCCTGTGGCATCGGCACATAACTGGCGTACTCATCCACAAAGAGCTGCTCCTTGAGTTCTTCCCAACTGTTCACATTAAAGTCTTTCTGCAGTTCTTGGGTGATCATCTGCTGTACGTCGGTGATCTTGTCATTGCGGAAGATATGATCGAGCACCTTACCGTCGCTCTTGCGGAAGGTCGTTCCCCAGCCGGTGGCTGAGCCGTGCGCACCACCCAAATAGCCATATGTGGTGACGCAGTAGGTTACAAACAGATCGTTCTCATAGATCTTCTTGATCACCATCTCCTGAGAGTAACCCATCTCTATCTCATCGGGAATATCGATTCCATCAGCCTCTCTCTCTTGTGCCATGTCGGTCATCTCCTTCATACTGTTAGCATTGTAGTCTTTCATGATGGCATGATAGTCATCGATGGGGATGGTATCGTTGGCATAGGTCCAGTCGATAATCCACTCACGGATACTATTCAGGAGATAGGGATTACCCTTTGTCGGGAAATCAATACTGATGGTGCTGGTACAAACGATCTTTCCCACTTTCTTGCTCACCGAGTCTTTAACGGTCTCGATGGCGAAAGTAGTCTTTTGTTCTTTTTTCTGTTGCTTGGTCAGACCGGGGATAGACTCCTGACCTGCTTTCTCTTTCTGCTGACAGGCAACGAAAGAACACATAACGATAACAGCTAATAATGTAAAAAATAATTTTTTCATGATTCTTCTTGTTAGATGTAAAAGATTTACTTTGGTTTAAAAGTTATGTATTTTTGTATTCTTTTTTGTTTTTCACTGTTTAATACCCCGTATCACACATGGAGGATTATTTAAGGAGTCTTATTTCTGCGTCAATGATAAAGATATCCCCACTGCTATCCTTGAGAACGTTTCTGGGGACGAGATCCCATACTTCATAGTTCTTATTGGCATATCGCCCTTCATCTAGCTTGGTGAATCCTATGGCGGCCATGTAGGTGTCGATCTCAATAGATGTTGCTGGCGTCGCATTTTTTACCAGACTTTGTTTAAGAATGGGCATGACAGACCGTCCATCAAATCCTGTAAAGCCATAAATGGAATAGAAGGTGTCATAAAATAATATATTATGCCATGTGATCTTGTCAAGTAGCTTAAGGATACTGCCGCTATTTAAGAGGTTATTCACCTTATATACAATATCGTTGGAAACGTAGGTGTCATTTTCGTTTCCGCTTGGCCCTGGTATGCCTAAATCAAAAACCTCATGGATGGGTATCCATATGCCATTTTCCTTAGCATACTGTTCTGCAACACGTTGTTCAACTTCAAAACGGCTTACACATTCTTTGCCATCTCGAAGTTGCGCTTCATATAGTTGGCAGCGTCTATGGAGTTCATCGGTGACTTCATAGATTCTTCTATTTTCCGCAATTTCCTCTCCAATGCTTCTTTGTGGAATTGATTGAGATATGTCATCACTCATCTTATTTTAAGTTTGTTGCAAAAATAGTTTTTTTTATCCAATTTCCCAAATATTTATCTGTTTTTATTCCTTTTGAGAACGAGGCTTCGCCGAAGTTACTCGCATTCGACAATAAAAATAATAAAATATTTTGTATTGTGCTTGCTTAATCGTACCTTTATAGAAGGTACTTTCGCTCGACAATAAAAAGAAAATATATTTTTTCCTTTGTATTGTGCTCGCTTAATCGTACCTTTGCAACATGGATATCAATGAGCTCAAGGATAAGAAGATAGCGATATTGTTGTCGGGTGGTGTCGACAGCAGTGTCGTGGTGTATGAGTTTGCCCGCCTGGGTCTTCATCCCGATTGTTTCTATATCAAGATAGGGCCGGAGGAGGAAGAGGAGTGGGACTGCTCTTCTGAGGAAGACTTGGAGATGGCTACTGCCGTGGCGGCCAAGTATGGCTGTAGGTTGCAGGTGGTGGACTGTCATCAGGAGTATTGGAATCAGGTGACGAAATACACGATGGACAAGGTGCGCGCGGGATTCACCCCTAATCCTGACGTGATGTGCAACCGCCTGATTAAGTTTGGAGCCTTTGATGAGAAGATGGGGCATCTGTATGATCTTATCGCGACGGGCCACTATGCGCAGACGGAGTGGATAGACGGAAAGAAATGGCTCACCACCAGTCCGGACCCCGTGAAAGACCAGACTGACTTTCTGGCGCAGCTATACGACTGGCAACTGAAGAAGGCGCTGTTCCCCATCGGCCATTACCAGAAGGGGGAGGTGCGTGCCATCGCCGAGCGAGAACATCTTGTCAATGCCAAGCGCAAAGACTCGCAGGGCATCTGTTTCTTGGGGAAGATCAACTATAACGACTATATCCGCCGATACCTCGGTGAGAACCCCGGTGAGGTGATCGATATCGACACGGGTAAGGTGTTAGGCAAACATAAAGGACTGTGGTTTCATACCATCGGACAGCGTCATGGCTTGGGCTTTGGCGGTGGTCCTTGGAACGTGATCAAGAAGGACATTCCCAATAATATCCTGTATGTCACCAAGGGTTACGAACCGGTGAAGGTGCAGCGGAAAGATTTCTGTTTCCATGACTTCAACATGCTCACGCCTACCGGTATCGATCATAACGGGCAGTTGCCGGAGAAGATCACCTTTAAGATACGACATACACCGGAGTATCATCCTGCCACCTTATTATATATAGGGGAGGGCCGTTATCAGGTGCAGTCAGAGGATATGATCCAGGGAGTGGCCCCCGGACAGTTCTGCGTAATCTATGACGAGCAGCATCACCGTTGCTTCGGCTCAGGAGAGATTACGCTTTTGTGATGGTATCTTTATAAGTAATTCGAGGAGCTTTAATTAATAAAGAAGGGAGTCCGGACCCTCCGGACTCCCAGTCCAAGTACTCCGGACTCCCAGTCCGGAGTACTTGGACTATCTGTTGTGATCACTCTTCGTGATCCTCATGCCTACTGGATCACCTTCACGGTTTTACCATCTGCTTGTTTGATGATGATCACCTGACCTTTCCGTGCTTGGTTCACGCGGCGGCCATCGATACCATAGCGGGTAACGGAAGTGCTCTTTGTGGTGGCAGTAGTCTGTTTGATACCACTGGTATTCTTGACTGTCACCTTGTAGGTATTGCTGCTACGCATGTCGGCTGCAAGAACGGTGATGACAGCACTCTTCGTGGTGTCGGTCTCTTCAATGCTTTGCAGAATGATAGCGTCACGACTGTCGGCTACGGGATTCAGGTTATCAGCGTTCAGTTCCTTCACCTCGTATTCGAATTTGTTTGGATCAAAGCCTTCTACATTGAGTGAGGTGAGCTTGTCGTTATATACCAGAGTGAGGTCGTCTACGAGAACCTCGTCGCCATCGTTACCTGTTCCTGCTTTTGCATTGGTAGAGATAGTTACCAGAATGGCTTTGGGCTCCGCATTATTATCCTCATAGACAAATGGAATAGAAATGCGTTCCCAATTACCATTGGTGGCAGCGATGGTATTGTTCTTTGCTTTAGCTACCGCTTTATCGTTTTTATTATCTTCTGGATCTTGATAGTAAGGGCCTTCAGTGATGATAGCACTAACAGTGGCATGGTATTCGCTATTTGTTTTTCCTTGATTGTACTGTAAATACATCACGAGTGAGTCTGGTCGACTGGTTAAATTGACATAGAATGGATCGCCATTTCCATCTTTATCCGTTTTGCTCATATCAATGTAGGCGTTGTTCTTAGTGCTTGCTGCAGAAGCATCTCCTGCGTTCATACGACCGGTAGTCATTGTGCCATTAGCTACAGCAATAGGAATACCGAATAACTTTACAGTTTCAGCATAAACTCTAGCACATGAAGAATTATTACGTCCCTTGTCCGACTTCTCGATGTGGTGCCCGGCAGATCCTGCTAAACTACCTGTTGCTGTCTCAAAAGAATGCCAGGCATTGGGTTCTTGGTAAGAACCGCTTGACTTATGCCAATCCTCAAATCCTCCGTTAGGGATATGATAACCTTTGCCATTAACAATTGTATTACCAAAGCGAACCTCAATGATCTGTCCTAGTTTACTCATCAAGTTAAGATTAATCAGGGCACATAGTTGGTTATTCTCAAGTACAGCTGTTAATTCAACAGGAAGTTCACCGAGATCGGGACCAAACCATGTCTTCCCTTCAAGGTCACCTTCACTTATGGTTATATCACGCGAAACGTGTAGAATGGTTTTGTTGCCAACTGTCTGTGGCTCAATATTAGTGATCTCAACATTTCCAACAGCTAATGTTTCCAAAATGAAGTTACGTAAGATAAGGTCGTAAAGGCCATCATGTTCATTGACGGTAACGGTTGCCATGGTACCTCCTCCGACTCCATTTACTTGAACAAGTAATGTATCGGTATAGTCGGTGGCTTGTGCTGTCGCATTGAAGAATGACAGTTGCGCAATCACCATTGCCAACAGCATCATCCATCGTGTGCTCTTTTTCATTTTCATTTTTATCAATTCCTTATTGTTAATTATTTGTTATCTGTTCATCTCGTTATATAACTCATGCCAGGCTTCACACAGCTGGGCAATACTTGGCAGGAGCAGGTCGGCTCCCGCATCTGTCAGTGCCTCGTCGGGAAGGATACCTGTGTTGACAGCAATGGTAAATGCCTTCGCGGCATGACCAGCCATAACACCGAGTGGAGCGTTTTCCACCACGATCGTTTCCCAGGGATTGACACCGCATTTCCGCATTCCAATCAGATAGGGATCGGGCTCTGGCTTCCCCTTCGTCACATCGTAGGCAGTCACCAGGTGGTCATCAGTAACATACTGGTGGAATGTCTCGCGCATCCTTTCTATCAAGGGGCGCTGTCCACTACCTGTCACAATACCTATTGATAGTCCGTCGGCAGACAACTTCTCCATCAGTTCGAGGATGCCGGGCATCAGCGGGGCTTGCGGCAAGAGATGGAAGAGACGACTCTTCTCGTTATACATCTCCTGTGCCTCGTCCATCGTGATGGTCTTCCCCTGTTGTTCCTGCACCATCTTACGGATGGTATCCACGCCCCGTGCGCCCTCTGTCATATAGGCATCCATGGCTTCCATCTTGATGCCGAAGGTAGCCATGGAGTCATGCCATGCTATAACATGGTTCGGCATGCTGTCGATCAGCACGCCGTCCATGTCGAATAGTATTGCACGGGGATGAAAAGCGGGGTATCCCGTTCTCCGTAGATAGTGTTGGAGGTTGTCAGTCCACATAACCGTGTTATGCCTCCTTAGCCAGTCTTTCCTTGATAGCCTTGCTGTCTTCCTCGTATCCTGGTTTGTCGAGCAGGGCAAACATATTCTTCTTGTATGCCTCTACGCCCGGCTGGTTGAATGGGTTCACACCGAGGATATTTCCGCTGATACCGCAAGCGATCTCAAAGAAATAGATTACCTGACCGAGATAATACTCGTTGAGTTGTGGCATGCTCAAGCGGATGTTAGGTACACCACCGTCAACGTGTGCCAGACGGGTACCGAGCTCAGCCATCTTATTTACCTCATCCACACGCTTTCCAGCAAGGAAGTTCAGTCCATCGAGGTTCTCCTCGTCACTGGGGAAGAGCAGTTTCTTGTTAGGCTCTTCTACACTGATGACTGTCTCGAAGATCGTACGCTCACCATCCTGGATCCACTGTCCCATAGAGTGGAGGTCGGTGGTGAAGTCACAACTGGCTGGGAAGATACCTTTCTTATCCTTACCCTCGCTCTCGCCGTACAGCTGTTTCCACCACTCACTCATGAAA
>CADBSW010000015.1 GCA_902797505.1 uncultured Prevotellaceae bacterium
AAAAGGAATGAGCCCGGTGCAATACCGAGCTCAATACCTTAGGGATAAATAACGTGTTTAACGTCCAACTTCTTGGGGGCACTTCAAGATGAGGCGCCCTCTTTTTATTATATTCTTCTTTCATTTGGAGATTAATAAAAAATTGACTATCTTCGCACTCGAATGATATAACTAAATAAAAATCATTACCATGATGAAAAAGATAATCTCCTTAATAGCAGCATGCCTGGTGTGCCTCACGATGAGTGCGCAGGTGGATGAACCGGAAAACAATATCGGTCTGTCATTGTCGTCTTTACAACAGAAATATCCCGAACTGCGATTTGTCAAGAAAGATGAGAAGGGTGACCAGTATATGGATGGTTACAAGAAAGACAATATGGCCACCTTCTTCTATGTAAAAGATAATCAGTGTATAGAGGAAACTGTTATCTGCGAGTCGACCACTGATGCGCCCTATGCCTGGTATAAGTCAAAGGTGGCGCTCTTTGATCAGAAGTATTATTCTGCCGGAAGAAACATCGTCTATGGCAGGGAGTACAGCTTCTCCCATTTCCGTGTAAAACTGATATGTGTGACAGCCGAGGGTATCCAGACAGCCATGCTTATCTATGAGAAGAGTAACGGTGAGAACAGGAAGCCCGCTGCAGCACAACCGGTAAAGACCAAGAAGAAAAAGGAGTCGAAGAAGGAGGTTTCTCAATCAACGGAGGAATCTAATCCTGTTAGCAATGTGCGGTCGGATGGCTCTGATATCTACTACACCGAGAGTCCTTCGGATGTCTATGGCATGGAGGCGGTAGGAGAGTTCACGGCCTCTTCCCCATTAAAGAAAGTATATATCGATGCTTTCCGTGCTGCCATCAAGAAGATCCAGAAAGAGGCAGCCAAGAAGGGAGTCACCAAACTGCTGATTACCGAGAAGACAGGTGTGGGCAGTCTGAAGGTGAAGATCAAGGCTACGGGATATCGTTGATGGTATATCGTGCTTGCAAAAGTGATTCTTCCCCGACATGGTTCGTATACCACATTGTTGTGCCAGTGACTAACACAGCAGTGCGCCATACAGGCGCAATACATTGCTAATGGTTGGCACTCCAGTGCGCCTGTATGGCGCACTCAGTTTTTATGCGCTTTCAATCAAGGAAAAACTTAATACGTTACCCTCTTTCAATCATCTTTCCCGAGATAAAGAAGAAGAGGTAGTAGAAGAGGATGCCCGTGATGAGTCCTGCGATGGTATCCACGGCGTAGTGTGCCTGGATATATACCGTGGCAAAGAACATCAGGATAAACAGGGGGATGACGAAATAGAAGAGACGTCGGCTGCCGCTATGCCATGCTAACAACAGCAATACCACAGTGATTCCTACATGACTGCTGGGGAAGGCTGCTGTGGGGCGCTCACCAGCGGCTTTCGCTCCTTCCACCAGATGATAGAAGATGCCATCGGTATATCCTGGTGTGGGCATACACTCATTATGATAACGGAAATAGTCGTGCAGATTGGGGAAGATTCCTTTGGCTATCTCATCGACACCCACTGCCTGGTAATAGAAGGTGGGACCTGCTACGGGCACGAAGATGAAGATGACGTAATAGAGGAAAAACGATGCTGTAACGATAAACGCACAACGCTGAAACTCCTGATAGCGGCAGAAGAAATAATAGAAGCATACAAGGGCTATGAGCGGATAATACGAGGCATAGCCCAAGTCGAGCAATTCCGTAACGATGGGATTGGTGACGGCTTGTGAGAAGAGCAGCGCCGGCTGACAACCAAAGAGTGACTGTTCCCACTGCGCGAAGACATGATCGAGGTTTGGGAACAGTTTGTTAAGCTCGTAGGTATCGGGATACCACCACGTGAGCAACGACAGTTGTACGACGACGCGTACCACCCGGGTAAACCGGCAGGGTATCAGTCGGTAAACGATATACAGGGCGGCGGTGATGGCAATCACCTGCACCCTATAGGTGATCATCGCCTGTGGGTTGTCAAGATGTGTATAGTTGAGGAGAATCATTCCACTGGTGAAGAGCAGGTAGATCATGATGACCCACTCCATCGCAAAGAGGTTCTTACGCGGATTCTTCTCTATGCGGAATAAATCTCTTAATATCTTTTTCATAACCATTTGTTCTCTTTATACCATCGGATAGTCAGTGGCACCCCGAGTTCCAGGGGATATTCGGGATGGTAGCCCAGCTCATCGATGGCCGGCTGTATGTCGCATCGCCAGTTGCGCTGCTTCAAGATATGATATTTGTCGTTATTCAATGCAGTGATCTTCCCGGTCATCCTTCCGATATGCTCTCCGAAGAAGGTGACGATGCGCAGGATCCATATCGGTGCTTTGATACGTATCCACCAAGGACGGCCGAGTGCCTGATGGATCAGGTTGCTGAAGGTGCTCGACTGATACACCTGTCCGTCGCTGAGGAAATATTTCCGTCCGGTCTTTCCGTAGTCGATGGCTAAGAAGACGGCCTGCACCACATCCTGCACATAGACGAAGGTGATGTCTTGCTGCTTGTAACCCACAGAGAAATCCGAATGCTCCTTGATGCTCTTGGCCATCAGGAAATAGTCTTTCTCTCGCGGTCCGTACACACCGGTAGGACGGAGGATGACATAGGGGAAGGGCTCTTCATCAGCCTTCAATGATTCGTTGAAACCGTCTAAGAACTGCTCTGCCAGCAGTTTGCTCTTTCCGTAGGCGGTGTTCGGCTGTGGCGTATCTGCTTCTGTTATCTCCTGATAGGGCTGCTGCTCTCTGATCGGACCGAAGATGCTGAGGCTACTCAGATAGACAAAGCGCTTCAATGGCATCTTCAGTGTACGGATGGCATTCACCAGGTTCTTCGTTCCTTCGGTATTGATACGATAGAAATCCTCCTGATGGATACACTTGGTGACTCCTGCCGCATGGACAACATAGTCGAAAGGATGATCTTTCAACTGTTTTTTCAGATCATCTTCCGACGACAGGTTCAACTCGATACGGTGGATGCGGGAATCACGGAGATATTCCAGCGAACTGGTTTTCCTGACGGCTGCCCACACCTCCATACCCTTGTTGAGGGCTTCTTCCACGATAAAGCTCCCGATAAACCCTGTTGCTCCGGTGACAAGAATCCTTGGCATACTTATTTATTCAGTTTCCAGGTAACACCGTCTTTCGTATCTTTCACCTCAAAACCGGCTGCTGCCAACTCATCACGGATACGGTCGCTGGTGGTCCAGTCTTTATCAGCCTTAGCCTTGGCACGCAGACTGAGCACCATATCCACCACCTTTCCGAAAGCTTCCTCACGGGCACTGTTGTCGGCACCCTTATCGTTGCGCAGTCCGAGGATATCAAAGGCGAAGAGCTGCATGGTCTCTTTCAGTTCCTTCAGACAGTCGGCACAGATGGTTGCCTTATGGTCGAGCAGGGAGTTCACCACATGACAAGCCTCGAAGAGGATACTGATGGCGATCTGCGTCTGCAGGTCGTCGTTCATCGCGTCATACAGACGCTGACGGAGTCCCTTAACGAATGTCTCTGTCTCTTGATCGCATGCCTTGGAAACCGGCACGCGCTCCAGGTCGTTGATGGCGTTCATCAGTCGCTCCAATCCTTTCTCGGATGCTTTCAGGGCATCGTTGCTGAAGTCCACCGGACTACGGTAGTTGGCCGAGAGGATGAAGAAGCGGATGGTCATGGGTGAGTAGGCCTTCTCCAGACTCTCATGATTGCCGGTGAAGAACTGCTCCAAAGTGATGAAGTTACCGAGTGACTTACCCATCTTCTGTCCGTTGATGGTGATCATATTGTTGTGCATCCAGTATTTCACCATGTCATCACCCTGACTGGCGGTAGCCTGTGCGATCTCGCACTCATGATGCGGGAATACAAGGTCCATGCCACCACCGTGGATATCGAAGTGATCGCCTAAGTACTTACGGCCCATGGCAGTACACTCGCAGTGCCAGCCGGGGAATCCGTCGCTCCACTTGCTGGGCCAGCGCATGATATGCTCGGGTGAAGCCTTCTTCCACAAAGCGAAGTCTATCTGGTTGCGCTTCTCACCGACACCCTCCAGTTCACGACTGTTGTTGATCACATCGGTAAGGTTACGTCCCGACAGTTTACCATAGTGGTATTTCTCGTTGTATTTCTCGATGTCGAAATAGACAGAGCCGTTGCTCTCATAAGCAAAACCGTTGTCGAGAATCTCCTGCACCAGTTGCTGTTGCTCGATGATATGTCCCGAGGCATGCGGCTCGATGCTGGGGGGCAGCACGTTAAGCGCCTCCATCGCCTGATGGTAGCGGTTGGTGTAATACTGCGCGATCTCCATCGGCTCCAACTGCTCCAGTCGTGCCTTCTTCTCTATCTTGTCATCCCCCTCGTCGGCATCGTGCTCCAGATGTCCCACATCCGTGATGTTACGCACATAGCGTACCTTGTATCCCAGATGCTTCAGGTAACGGAAGAGAATATCAAAGGTGATAGCTGGGCGCGCATGACCCAGATGGGGGTCGCCATAGACGGTTGGACCGCACACATACATTCCCACATTCGGTGCATGCAGGGGTTCAAAACGCTCCTTCTGTCGGTGAAGGGTATTGTAAATCAACAGTGTCTGTTCCATATTCAAATGTTTTAGGGTACAAAGGTACGGATAAATGAGAGCAAAACAAAATAATTTATTATTTTTTATGCCGAATGCGAGTACCTTCGACGAAGTCAAAGGTACGGATAAGCGAGGACAATTCAAAAGAAAAACTATTTTTTCTTTTTATTGTCGAGTGAAAGTACCTTCTATAAAGGTACGGTTAAGTGAGCGAAAAGCCAAATTTATTTGGAATTTTCCGAACGGGAGTACTTTCAGCGAAGCTAAAGGTACGGATACACTCGGGGACTGGCTCTGCCCGAAGGGCGTGCCTGTCCCCGTTTTTTCATCGCAGATCTTGAACCCTCATCGCGGACTTGTTCCCCTCATCCCGGGCTTGACCCGGGATCTCCTGCGAAAATGGTCTTTCTTTATATTCTTCTCTCTGTTTCGGCAGAGAGAAGTAACCAAGAGAGACCATGTTGCACGCTCCGATGTAGAAGAAATCTCAACTCTAAGCACTGTGCTGCGGGACTCGCTTCGCTCAAACAAGTCCTCGCACCGCCTACGGCGACGTGCTTAGTCGTTGCATTTCTTTGCTACATCTCCCGCTATCGCAACTATTAAAGCCCCCTCCAACACCCCGAAGGGGGAGGGAGATAAAAAGGGGGTTCACTATTGCTATCAGTTATACTTATAACTGTTGAGAAAGTGTATTATAACTGTTGAGAAAGTGTATTATAACTGTTGAGAAAGTGTATTAAAACTAGTGAGAAAGTGTATTAAAACTAGTGAGAAAGTGTATTAAAACTGGTGGAAAAGAGTATTATAACTGGTAGAAAAAGGTACTATAACTGCCCAAAGTAATCACTGAATTTAATGGGTGGACACAATGTTTCACTCATTGATCGATAATAATGCGTTAAATGTTTAGCAAAGGGGATCGGGAAAACACTCGGGGACAAACTCGTAGGGGTAGGGTTTATCCCTACCCGCATCACGGTCAGACATGAAGTCTGCCCCTACAATTTGATGAGAAATGATGCGTAACCAACCTAACGCCTCGCCCATGCCTATGGGGAGAGGATGGGAGAGGGGGAAACCCTCTGGGGACAGCTATGCGTAGCGGCCCTGTCCTTTTCGTTCATCCGCATTTCCGAATGCGGATGCCTTGAGTTGGGGATTTGTAATCCCCATTCTTCCCGTAAATCATTTGTGCATACAATAGCATTCCTAAATTCAATCCATGTGCTTTTGTGCGAGTATGTATCTTTGTACGCCTTTCTATTCTTTCGTAACTAGGACCGTCATCATTTACACACCCTCGAAACAACATACCCATTACCACAATAATAGTACCTATAATAGAGTTTATAGCAGAGTATAAGAAAACATCTCCCAAAGTCATTCTTTTGTGGTAAATATTATTCTTTTTTAGATATTCATCTTTTTTAGAACTATCTACATACATCCAAACTGCTGTAATAACAGCAAATAATAATACTACAATTAATGTATACCATCCTATCCAAAGACATAACAGAATAGTTATAATGCATGCAATAGTAAATATTGTTTCGTCACTCATAATGGAATTTGCTTTAAGTCAATGCAACAAAGATAATTAGATTTATTATTAATATCAAGAGATTAGGAGGGAAAATAAAGATTTTTAAATCACTTCATCACCACCTTCACCGCTCTGCTGCCGATCTTGATGATGGCGATGTCGCTGGGCTTGAGTTTATTGTTTTAATCTTCTCAATTATTTTAAGAAGCCTAAGACATAGACCATCGGTTTCATCTTGTCAGCTAAAGCCTTGTAGAGCGTATTGAACTCGTCCAGTTGTTTCTTTCCGTACTCTTTTGCAAGTGCCTTTATCTGATACCAGCCGCAATCCCAATTCATAATCTGATACTCGGGATTAGGACCGTTGAACAACTCTCGGAAGAGGAAAGTTGAACGAACTATTTCATTGGCTTTGTCAAGAACCGCTTGCGCTTCTGATGAAAGCTGTATTGTCTGGAGTTTTTTATAGACGAACCGATCTTTTGCTGTTCTTGCATCATTATAGCATTCATCTAATTGATGGTCACTTGCCAACTGTAGAATTTCATCCTTGCTCATCCAGAAGAACTCATTATAGATATTCCATTTCTTGCCTTTGAATTCTATTTGCCGCAAAGAAGCCTGATTGCATTTGCTTTCAAATAGAGAGTAAACAATACTATCATTTACAAATTCGTTCCATTTTGGATGACTTTCATTAGGAGCGAGATACTCGTCAGCCCAATTCATCCAGTTTTTATTAACAAGCCTACGTGCTGCAAACAACGTCATAACACGCTCATAATTATCGGGCATTATTGATAATCCATTAGCGTTACTTGAATCACAACTAGTAAAAATGGCAACCTTTTGTTGATTCTGGTCGACATTATTACCCATATTGGAATAGCAACCCAAGGCATTTCGATTAATTTTCGTTTTGCAGTTGTTGCCCTCTTTCACAGATAACGCACTTGAGAATGTAGGCTTTTCTTCTACGCTGATTCCTTTTATTGGTTGCTTGATCCATTCTTTGGCAGATGCTTTTCCATCGATGTTATACACATCCTTGCGACCTATAGACTGGATTTCTCCTTTTACCTCATCAATCAACTCAAAAGAAAAACTTTCCTTGTTGGTTGTTTCGCCTGATTTCCAAATAGAGAATGAAATACCCCAACTATTTGATACGTCAGCAAAATGACTTGCTTGGAATAGGCACGCATTTTCATATGCAAATTCTTTCAAGAAGTGTTTTCTAAACACCGCCCAAGCCGGTCCGGTCAAGAATAAATGTGGAGAGTAGAGACCTATATGACATTTAGTTAGATGGAAGACTTGTTTTATACGCATTATACGGTACAAGAACTGCGCATATAAGTTTTTGCTGGCATTATCCATGCCTTCACGAACCATATTTTTC
>CADBSW010000016.1 GCA_902797505.1 uncultured Prevotellaceae bacterium
CAGAAAGTTCTCCGATGAGGAAATAAGCGGTGATGATGTACAACTCTTACTGCGCGCCGCATTGATGTCGCCCAGTAGTATGAATCGTCAGTCATGGCATTTTGTGGTGGTTGACGATAAATTGTCGTTAGAGAAACTGTCGGATGCGAAAGACCATGGAGCCACTTTCTTGCGGGATGCCCCACTGGCCATTGTCATCACGGGCAATCCCTTGGAAAACGACTGTTGGGTGGAAGATGGCAGTATTGCCGCTACATCGATGTTGTATCAGGCGGAAGAACTGGGCTTGGGTGCTTGTTGGATACAGATTCGTAACCGGGGCTTATCTGACGGCACGATGGCGGAGGATGTCGTCAGGGGTATCCTTGATATTCCGGAAGAGATGCGTGTGTTGTCAATCATTGCTTTCGGTCATCCTCTTCAGCGTTTGCCGGAGCATGATGAAGAACAGTTGAAATGGGAAAATGTCCATATCGGAACTTATTAATATATAGGAGGATTATGTGATGATTAATTACGATTTAAACAAGATAAAGGCGATCATCTTTGATGTTGATGGGGTACTTAGTGCGGAGACGGTCTTGCTCTATTCCGACGGAGAACCGATGCGTACGATCAATATCAAAGACGGGTATGCCATTCAGTTGGCGCAGAAGGTAGGACTGAAGATCGTGCTGCTTACCGGGGCCACCACAGAGAGTGTCCGTCTGCGTTACGAGCGTTTGGGTGTGAAGGATATCTACATGCGTTGTGCGGTTAAGATTCAGACTTATGATGCCTTTTTGGAGAAATACGGACTGCATGATGAGGAGATTATCTATGTAGGCGATGACATCCCCGATTATGAGGTGATGAAGCGCTGCGGTTGTCCGTGTTGTCCGGCTGATGCTTGTCCGGAGATAAAGTCGGTGAGTAAGTATATCAGTCATAAGAACGGAGGATACGGTTGTGCGCGTGATATCATTGAGCAGGTGTTGCGCGTTCAGGGTAAGTGGATGAGTGATGCTCACGCTTTTGGTTGGTAATCAGAAATTTTACTTGATATGAAAGATATGAAGATCATTCTCGCCAGTAACAGTCCGCGTAGAAGAGAATTGCTGAAAGGATTGGATATCGCCTTTACGGTGAAGGTGCTGCCGGATATAAAAGAGAGCTATCCTGCCGATCTGCCGGCAGCGGAGGTGGCATCGTATATCGCCGGTGAGAAGGCCGACGCCTACAAAGACTTGCTCTTGGAAGATGAGATGGTGATAACGGCCGACACGATCGTGGTGTTGGGCACAAAGATATTGGGTAAACCGAAGGATGAGGCTGATGCCCGGAGGATGTTGCAGGAGTTGAGTGGCAAGACGCATCAGGTGATTACCGGTGTGTGTATGATGACTCGTGAAAAGCGGCGTGTCTTCTCGGTGATCACCGATGTGACATTCAAGGAGTTTACTGCCGATGAGATCACGCATTACATCACTAAATACCAACCGTATGACAAGGCTGGCGCCTATGGTATTCAGGAGTGGATCGGCTATATTGGGGTGACGGCTCTTAACGGCAGTTACTTCAATGTGATGGGATTCCCGGTGCAGCGGATATACAGTGAACTGCAACGGTGGTAGTATGACACTTACCTGCGGCGGAACTCCGCGCAGGTAATGGC
This sequence comes from uncultured Prevotellaceae bacterium, assembly GCA_902797505.1. GTDB lineage: Bacteria > Bacteroidota > Bacteroidia > Bacteroidales > Bacteroidaceae > Prevotella. The sequence goes on from CADBSW010000016.1 coordinate 1,655, forward strand.
AGTGGCTATCGCCACATTCAGACTGTCTGCAGTGGGGCGCCCTTCGGGGTAGTTGGGTATGAGCAACCGTTTGTTGACATGCCTTCCTATCTTGTCTGATATGCCGTTACCTTCATTGCCCATGATGATGATGCCATGGTTAGTCAGTGTCTCCTTGTAGATATTGTTCCCGTTGAGGAATGTGCCGTAGACAGGGTAGTCGACAGGGAGTGTCTCCAACCATTCCTCAAGGTCGGTATAGACAACATTTACCCTTGCGATGCTACCCATGGTAGCCTGCACACACTTGGGGTTGAAGATATCGGCGGTTTCCCTGCTGCACACCAGGGTGGTGATGCCAAACCAGTCGGCTATACGGATGATGGTTCCCATATTGCCGGGATCTTGCACACCATCGAGTGCGATGACCAGCGATGAGTCATCGAGAGAAGGGAGGATCGTTTCAGGAATGGGGAAGAGAGCCAACACCTGTTGTGGGTGTTGCAGCAGACTCACTTTCCTCAGTTCTTCCTCTGTTACGACACAGTCTTGTTCCCTGGGTGTTAGATGATGCTGTTGATACCATCCTTCTACAGCTACCAACAGTGGTGGCTCATGACGCTCCATCAGATCCGCTACCACTTTCGGTCCTTCGGCAATGAATCTCTTCTCAGTCTTGCGTACCTTCTTGTTCTCAAGACTCTTGATATATTTTGTAAGGTTTTTACTAATCATTTTGCAAAGATACATTATTTTATGAATAATACATTCATTTTTCCTTCGACTAAACGAAATAAAGAATATTTTTTGTACATTTGCAACAAATTATAGGTAATTGAAGATTATTAAGTCATATATCACGTTTTCCGTAAGCATAATTATTCTTACGATAATGCTCTATTCCTGTTCTACGACGAAGTTCGTCCCTGATCAGGAATACCTCTTGCATAAGGTCAGGATAGAGTCGGATACCAAAGATGTGGATGCGGCCCAACTGAGTGCTTATATCCGTCAACAGGGTAACTCTAAATGGTTCTCCCTCTTTAAGATACCCTTGGCCGTCTACTCTTTGTCATCACATGACAGTACTCGCTGGATCAACAGGACACTGAAGAATATCGGTGAAGAACCCGTTTTGTATGACAGTGTGCAGGCACAGCAGACAGCAGACGACCTGAGGACTGCCCTGCAGAATATGGGTTATATGAACGCCGATGTGTCGGTGAAGACCGCCGTGAAGAAAAAGAAGGTGACGGTCACTTATCTTTTGCATCCTGACAAACCGTTCTTTATCCACCATTTACACTATGACATACCGGATGATCATATAAAAGACCTCTTACAGGTAGATCCAAACTTCTACGTACGATTAAGAGAAGGTAGGCGCTTTTCTGTTAATGAACTCGACCAAGAGCGCTCACGCATAACACAGTTGTTGACAGATAACGGTTATTACCGTTTTCATAAAGACTATATCCGTTTTACGGCTGACAGCGCCAGGGGCTCCAGTCTTGTTGACTTGACGATGCACGTGTTACCCTATAAAGCCAACGATGAGGCTCAGCCAGGTGACCATCCCTTGTATCACATACGAAACATTAATTATGTCAGTGGAGATGACGGCAAACTGCATATCCGTCAGTCGATCCTCAAGGATAATACCTGGTTGGAGGAAGGCAAACCCTACAATGCCAGTTATTTACAGAAGACATACAACAGTTTTGCGCGTTTGCCGGCTGTGCGTTATACCAATATCCGGTTTGCGGAGGTTCCCGATACTTCCTTGTTAGACTGTAATATACAGATAAGCACGAATAAACCTAACAGTATCAGTTTCCAACCAGAGGGAACCAATACTGCCGGTGACTTGGGTGCTGCTGCTTCGTTGACTTATGAGAACAGAAATCTATTCCGTGGCTCTGAGAGTTTCAGTCTGCAGCTGCGAGGAGCCTTTGAGGCGATCACAGGATTGGAGGGATACTCCAATCAAGATTATGAGGAGTATAATGTGGAGGCGAAGATGACCTTCCCTCGCTTCCTCGTTCCCTTTGTCAACCGTGACTATCGTAAGAAGAGTTCTGCCGTTTCCGAGTTGTCCTTGAACTATAACATTCAAAACCGTCCGGAGTTTCACCGTCGTGTCTTCTCCACAGCATGGAGATATCGTTGGAGTGATCAGACAAAGCATCTTACCTACCGTGCGGATGTCTTCGACCTGAACTATATCTATATGCCGTGGATCTCGTCAACGTTTAAGGAGTCATATCTCGATGACGTGACAAGTCGTAATGCCATCCTGAGATATAACTATGAGGATCTGTTTATCATGCGCTTGGGATTCTCATTGGCATATAACAATAATAATCATGCCTTCCGTGCTAATATCGAATCTGCCGGTAATCTGCTTAATGGTGTCAGTCATCTGCTCAAATCAAAGAAGAATGAAAATGGCCAATACACCTTATTTAATATAGCCTATGCACAATACGTGAAAGGCGATATCGACTATACCCATCTGATTAGGTTTGATAAGCATAATGAGTTGGCATTACATGCTGATATCGGCATAGCCTATCCTTATGCCAATAGTAAGGTGTTGCCTTTTGAGAAACGTTATTTCTCCGGTGGAGCCAACTCCGTGAGAGGATGGAGCGTGAGAGGGTTAGGCCCTGGTTCCTATAAGGGATCCAATGGAGCGATCGACTTTATCAACCAGACGGGTGATATGAAGATCGACCTGAATGCTGAGTTCCGTACTTTCTTATTCTGGAAGATCAATGGCGCTATATTCGTGGATGCGGGAAATATATGGACATTGCGTGAATACGACGAGCAGCCTGGTGGACAGTTTAAGATCAATGAGTTCTACAAACAGATGGCTGTGGCCTATGGTGTAGGATTAAGGTTGAACTTTGATTATTTCATCTTGCGTTTTGACTTGGGTATGAAAGCTGTCAATCCTGCATACGAGAGTAAGAGAGAGCATTATCCTTTACTGTATCCGGATTTCAGTCGTGACTACTCTTTCCACTTTGCGGTAGGCCTTCCATTCTGATCCTCCATCTGTCCTGTTGCTTGACCATCGGGAATTTAAAAACACCCACTCGGTGATATACGAGGGTGTGAATATCATCCTCACTCTCTATCTCATCCATATCCCAATAGTTCTCTACCACCACGGTTACCAATGCAGTGGTGTCTGGTTCGCGATAGGCGATATCCGTCACATTAATTTGTGCCGGTGTCTCTTGCTCATAGAGTATCTGAAGGTCTTTCTCGGTGACGTTGCTTGCCGCGAACTGTATCCACTTTCGGGAGTCGTCTGTACAATAGTTCATGGCCTCCGGAAAGTTATAGTTGAAGTATCTCACGCAAAAACTGTCAGCCACCTCAGCCAACTGTACCTCATTGTCTTGCACTCCTTGCTGGCAAGCGGAAAACAATGCGCAGAATACTATTAACAAATAATTAATTTTCATATTAATTCATTAAATTCATACAAAGGTATATAAAATCTTTGGCTTTCCCCTCTTTTTTTCCTAATTTTGCATTTAAATAATAACTGACATGCTAAAATTCATCTCCTTCGGCAGTGGAAGTAGTGGTAATTGCTACATGTTATTCACTGAAACCGATGGCCTACTTATAGACACAGGAATTGGAATACGGACATTAAAGAAATATATCCAGAACTATGGACTGAAGCTTACCGATATTCATCACATCCTGATTACTCATGATCATGCTGACCATATCAAGTCGGTAGGAATGATCAGTGGTGATTACTTCCTTCCTGTATATGCCACACACAGCGTACACCAGGGTATCAATCATAACTATTGTGTTCGCAGGAAGATACAACCGATCAACACAAAAGTTTTTGAGAAGGGCTCCACGATGCAGATAGGCGACTTTGAGGTTACAAGTTTTAATGTGCCTCATGACAGCAGTGATAATGTGGGCTACTGTATCCGATATAATGATGTGACTTTCTGTCTGATGACAGATGTGGGACATGTGACGGAAGAGATGAAGTCGTATATCCAAAAAGCCAACTACCTGGTATTAGAGGCTAATCATGATGAGGAGATGCTTGAAAACGGTCCTTACCCGGCTTATCTCAAAGAAAGGGTAAAGAGCGACTATGGTCATCTGAGCAACAAGGCATGTGCTACTGCACTCGTGGAGAATGCCACGCCCTTGCTGCGCCATGTATGGCTCTGCCATTTAAGTGAGGAGAATAACCATCCGGAGTTAGCGCGTAAGACCGTGGAGATGATCTTACGTAGTAACGGTATTATTCCTGGAAAAGATTTTGAACTGGATGTCTTAAAACGTAAGACACCCAGTGAGATATTTGATCTGGTCTAAAGCCACATACTTCCTATCTGATAGAAGAGGGCAGAGACTACCCATGCTAACAGCGTGGTATATCCTGCTGCGAACAATGCCCATTTCCATTGTCCGGTCTCACCCTTGATAGCTGCTATTGTAGCAATACAAGGGAAGTATATCAGCACAAACAGCAGATAGGCAAAGGCAATCAGGGGTGTGATGCCGTTAGCTTCCATCTTTTGTCGTAGATTAGTATATCGCTCACTCTGATCTTCTATCGTATCATCGGCAACGAGTTCGTCATCCGCATAGAGCACACCCATGGTGGAGGCTACGATCTCTTTGGCACCCACGCCTGCTATCAGCGACACATCCAGTTTCCAATCAAAGCCCTGTGGACGGAAAAGAGGCTCAATGGTCTTACCCAGTCTACCGATATAACTCTGTTCCTGTTGTTCTTGCGTAGACAACTGTTCATTATGCGGGAAGTATCCCAATGCCCATACGATGATGCTGGCTACCAAGATGATTCCTCCCATCTTCTTCAGGTATTGTTTTCCTTTCTCCCAGGTATGACGCAAGATAGCTTTCAAAGTGGGGAATCGATAGGGAGGCAGCTCCATCACAAAAGGCGTATCCTCTCCCTTAATGAGCCATTTGCTGAAGATCCTACTCATGATAAACGCCAGGATAATGCCGGTGGCATATAGGGAGATCATGATCGCCGACTGATATTTCACGGTGAAGAACGTTCCTATTATCATAATATAAATAGGTAGTCGGGCAGAACAGCTCATCAATGGGAGCACAAGCATGGTGATCAGTCTGCTGCGGCGACTCTCTATCGTTCTTGTGGCCATTACGGCCGGCACATTACAACCAAAGCCCATGATCAGTGGGATGAATGACTTACCGTGCACACCCATCCTATGCATCAGTTTATCCATGATGAAGGCTGCACGTGCCATGTAGCCACTATCCTCCATAAAGGAGATGAATGTATAGAGGATCAATATCTGTGGTAGGAAGATAATCACCGACCCTACACCGGCAATGGCTCCATCTACGATCATTGCCTTTACCGGTCCTTCCGGTAGGATGTTGCTCATCCAGTCGGAGAGGGCTGCCACACCAGCATCAATCCAGTCCATGGGATATTGTCCGAGTGAGAAGGTTACCTCAAACATGATATACAGGAAGAGGAAGAACAGTGGGAATCCCAACCATTTGTGGGTGATGATGGCATCCAGCAGATGGGTGGTCTTATAAGTATCCCTGTTACTGCCTTCTTGATATTTCACCTCTATGAGCGCACCATGTATAAAACCGTATTTCGCATCCATGATAGCAGTCTCACAGTCGTCCTTCATCAGTTCTTTGACGTTGGCGCACGCTTTATCCCTGGTCTTGAGAATCTCCTTCCCATGATCCATCTGAGATACGATATCCTCTATGTCTTTGTCTCCTTCCAACAGTTTGATGGCGAGGAATCGGGTAGAGAAGCGCTGTCTGATCTGCTCATCTTTCTTCAGATATTTCTGCAGTTCTGCAATGCCCTCTTCTATGACCGTTCCATGGTTGATATGGATATGTCTTACAGGATAATGGGTAAATCGTCCTTCATACACCTGGATGACGGCATTGAAGAGTTCGTTAACTCCTCGTCCGCTCTTGAAGACCGTGGGAATCATCGGGAATCCCAACAACTCACCCAACTGCTCCGGCTTAATATGATCACCACGCTGCTCGGTCTCATCAAACATATTCAGGGCACCTACCATCTTCACGTTCATATCGATCAGTTGGGTGGTGAGATAGAGGTTTCTCTCCAGATTACTGGTATCGATGACGTTGATGATCACGTCGGGTGTCTTGTCAATGATCTGTTTACGTACATACAACTCCTCAGGACTATAGGCACTCAGGGAGTAAGTGCCGGGGAGATCAACAAGATTCAACTGATATCCTTTATAATGGGCCACGCCCTCCTTGGCATCTACGGTAACACCACTGTAGTTTCCTACACGTTCATGAGCACCGGAAGCGAAGTTGAACAAGGATGTCTTACCACAGTTGGGGTTTCCAACCAGTGCGATATTGATGATACGACGTCTCTTCAAGGCTTCCCTGTGGAAAGAGCGAGGCTCCACTTCCAGGTCATCTTCCACCATGATGTCTTGTGACTGTTGTCTTTGTGAGCGTACCTGACGGTATTCTGACTCGCTGACCACCTCTATCCGCTCGGCCTCACTGTGGCGGAGAGATACCTCATAACCTAATATTCTGTATTTGACAGGGTCTTGCAGAGGGGCATTGAGAAGAACCTCAACCATCTTTCCTTTGATGAACCCCATCTCAATAATACGTTTGCGAAAACCTCCGTGACCGGCGACCTTCACGATAATACCTTTTTCACCTGTCTTTAATTCTGATAGTTTCATGTTATGTAATTTGTTACAAAAATACGAATAATATTCGTGTAACAGGATAAACAATCCCCTAAAGAAAGACTTCAGGGGATAAAATACCTAAAAATGATGATAGTACGTGATGACTTTTCTATGATTCCGTATCAAAATAATTCTCCAGTTCTACCTTAGTATTTCCTGATTCATCATTACTGAGATCTTTGATGATAACACCATTTTCCATCAAGGCTATACGTGTACTGATATCGATGGTATGCGACAGGTTATGACTGGAAATGAGAATCGTCGAATTAGTTTCTTTATGAAGATCTTCAATCAGATGTTTCAGGATATTCTGACTGCTTGGATCCAAGAAGTTGAATGGCTCATCGAGTATCACGATCTGGGGCTTGTTGATCAGCGCGGAGATAATACCCACCTTCTGTTTATTACCTGCTGACAAGTTACGGATGAGTTTCTTCTGTCCCATAATCTCACCGCCCATAAAGTGCTCGAAGACTTTCAGACGTTCTTCCAACACCTCTTTTGAAAGGTTGTTTACCTTTGCGATAAACTCGAAATATTCCTCGGGTGTGAGGAAGTCAATCAAGAATCCCTCATCCAGGTAAGCTCCGGTGAAATTTTTCCATTCCTCAGATATCACAGGGTTACAGTCGTTGATGGTTACCTGTCCCTGATCAGCCTTTATCAGGTCGAGGATCAGACGGAAGAGGGTGGTCTTTCCTGCACCGTTATTACCGACAAGTCCTAAGATGTCACCGTCATGAATGGTAAACTCACTGATATTAACAGCCGTCTTCTCTCCGAAGGTCTTTTTAAGATCGTTTACTTGTATTGCCATAATCGTTGTTTTCAAAAGAACATGTCGGAGCACCTTATTATATATAAGGATACCCCGACAACGTTATTTATTTATACAATGCCACGTCCGTGACAATTCTTGAATTTCTTTCCACTACAGCAAGGACAAGGATCGTTACGTCCCGGCATCTTCTCTTTACGGATAGGAGTGCGGTATATTTGACCGGCCTGCGCCCTGGTGTCGGTAGCTGCGGCAGCTGCCTGATTAGGATCGGTAAGACGCTCACCACCATTATCGATATCAGCCTTACTCTCCTGATATCTCTGTGATCTCTGCTGTGGGGCAGCCTCACGAACATTCTCCTGTTGCATCTCAGGAATCTGGGCACGCATGAGGATGCTCACGATACGGTTGTTCATCTCATCGACCATACTGTCGAACAGGGTAGCACTTTCCAACTTGAAGATCACCAACGGGTCTTTCTGCTCGTAGCTGGCGTTCTGCACACTATGGCGCAACTCATCCAGGGCGCGGAGGTTCTCTTTCCAACAGTCATCGATGATATGCAGCAGGATGGTCTTCTCAAACTGTTTAACGACGGACTTACTCTCCGTTTCGTATGCTTCCTTCAGTTCACAAGGGATATTGTAAACACGCTTGCCGTCTGTGATAGGAACGAGGATACGTTCATAGACAGCACTCTGGTTCTCATATACCTGTTTGATCACCGGCCAACTGACTGTCTGTATACGGTCTGCGCGACGGTTGAAGTGCTGCATGGCCAACTGGAAAACATCCTCCATCAGTTTGTCCTTGTCACCCTCGATAAGATCTTTACGGGTAAACGGACACTCCATGGCGAAGATCTTGATAAAGGCCTCCTGACATCCTTCGTAGTCATTCTTCTCGATGATGTTCACGATACGATCCCAAATGATATTGGTGATATCCATACCGATACGCTCACCCATCAAGGCATGACGGCGCTTCTCATAAATCACCGTACGCTGCTTGTTCATCACGTCGTCATACTCCAGCAAACGCTTACGGATACCGAAGTTGTTCTCCTCAACCTTCTTCTGGGCACGCTCAATGCTCTTGGAGATCATCGGACTCTCGATACGCTCGCCCTCAGCAAAGCCCATACGGTCCATCACCTTGGCAATACGCTCACTGGCAAACAGACGCATCAGCTTGTCTTCAAGAGAGACATAGAAGACGGATGATCCTGGGTCTCCCTGACGACCGGAACGTCCACGCAACTGACGGTCTACACGACGACTCTCATGGCGCTCTGTACCAATAATAGCCAAACCACCAGCTTCTTTCACGCTCTGACTCAGTTTGATATCCGTTCCACGACCAGCCATGTTGGTGGCGATGGTAACGGCACCCAGCAGACGCTCTTCTTCTTTTACCAGTACGCTGCTGTCTTCATCAGGTATAAGGTGTTTCTTGTCGTTTGCCTTCAGGTTATCCTGATAACGGATAGCGGTCTGCTTATCAGAGAATCCATGTCCGTCGGTTGCCACCCATGACTTACCTAGGTTACTCTGTCCGGCCTGGGCAACGATATCTGCCTCACGCTGGTGTAACTTTGCATTCAATACGTTATGTGGTATGTGACGGAGGTTCAGCATCCTACTAAGCAACTCCGAGATCTCCACCGATGTGGTACCTACCAGGGTAGGACGACCATTGTTACGCAGTTCGTTGATCTCGTCGATAACGGCATTGTACTTTTCGCGGGCTGTGCGATATACGCGGTCATCCTGGTCATTACGGATCACTGGACGGTTGGTCGGAATCTCTACGACATCGAGCTTATAGATATCCCAGAACTCACCAGCCTCTGTTGTTGCAGTACCTGTCATACCTGCCAGTTTGTGATACATACGGAAGTAGTTCTGCAGGGTGATGGTGGCGAACGTCTGTGTGGCGTCTTTCACTTTTACATGCTCCTTAGCTTCTACAGCCTGATGTAATCCGTCGCTCCACTGACGACCTTCCATGATACGACCAGTCTGCTCGTCGACAATCTTCACTTCACCGTCGATTACCACATACTCATCGTCTTTATTAAACATGGTGTAAGCCTTCAGCAACTGCTGCAGGGTATGTACACGCTCACTCTGCACACCGTAGTGAGAGAGCAACTCGTCTTTCTTGTTTACGCGCTCTTCCTCAGTGAGGTCCTGATTCTCCAGATCCGACATCTGTGAGGTGATATCAGGTAATACGAAGAGTTCCTTATCGTTAACCTGCTTAGCCAACCAGTCGGTTCCCTTATCGGTCAGATCTACACTGTTCAGCTTCTCGTCTACCACGAAGTAGAGGGGCTCTACAGCCTCAGGCATCCGTCGGTTGTTGTTCTCCATATAGAATTCCTCTGTGCGGAGCATACCGCTCTTGATACCATCCTCAGAGAGGAACTTGATCAGAGGCTTATTCTTCGGCAGACTCTTGTGAGAGCGGAACAGACTCAGGAAGCCCTGATCCAACAACTCCTGACCTTCCTTCTTCTTACCTTCCTCCATCAGTTGATTACCCTGGGCAATCTTTGTTTTGGCATCTGCCAGGTATTCGGTAGCCAACTTACGCTGCACACCCACCAACTTCTCTACCAGTGGTTGGTATTCCTCAAACATCTGGTCTTCACCGTTAGGTACCGGACCAGAGATGATCAACGGTGTACGAGCATCATCGATCAACACAGAGTCAACCTCATCGACGATAGCGTAGTTATGACGGCGCTGCACCAGGTCTTCTGGTGAGATAGCCATGTTGTCACGCAGATAGTCGAAACCAAACTCGTTGTTTGTTCCGAAGGTGATATCTGCCTGATAGGCTTTTCTTCTCTCAGGAGAATTAGGACGGTGCTTGTCGATACAGTCGACACTCAGTCCGTTGAACATATAGAGTGGGCCCATCCACTCAGAGTCACGCTTTGCCAGATAATCATTGACGGTAACAACATGCACACCGTTACCGGTAAGCGCATTCAGGAATACCGGCAAGGTAGCAACAAGTGTCTTTCCTTCACCAGTGGCCATCTCGGCAATCTTTCCCTGATGGAGAACAACACCACCAAACAACTGTACGTCGTAGTGGATCATCTCCCACTTCAAGTCGTTACCACCAGCCATCCAGTGATTCTGGTAGTAGGCCTTGTCACCTTCTATGCGCAGGAAATCATGAGTGGCAGCCAACTCACGGTCGAAATCAGTAGCTGTAACCACGACCTCCTCGTTCTCTGCCAAACGGCGTGCTGTCTCTTTCACAATAGAGAAAGCCACGGGCATCACCTCATTGAGAGCATTCTCATAGATCTCCAACACCTCTTTGTCCAACTTGTCTATCTCGTTGAAGATAGCCTCACGCTCTTCTATAGGAGTGTCCTCAATCTTTGCCTTGAGTATTTCTATTTTCTCTTTTTCTTCTTTTGCGGAATCCTGTACGTATGCCTGAATCTCTTTTGTCTTGGCACGTAGCTGATCATTGTCGAGTGCTTCTATCTCAGGATATGCTTTCTTGATTTTCTCCACCAGTGGTTGGATGAGCTTCATATCACGTGTTGACTTGTCACCAAACAGTGATTTTAGTATACTATTAAGACCCATATTTTGATAGTAATTTTATTATTTTCTTTATTTTATTATTTATAATGTGTAAAAACGGATGCAAAGTTACTAAAAGTCGAGTGCAATACAAAATAAATTGCATTTATTTTTATTGCCGAGACGGAGTAACTTATCCAAAGTTACTAAAATTCTGAGTAAACGAGAAGAAAAGAAGCAATTCTTTTCTCGAGTGTGAAGAATTTATTTAAAATTCTGCGCAAATGAGAATATAAGAAGCAATTCTTTTCTCGAGTGTGAAGAATTTATTGATAACTTTAGTGAAATGCCAAAGGAAAAAACATTTCCTTAAAACAATGGCAATGCTGAGCAAGCATTGGGAGCCCTGATGTGGATGCTCTTGGCAATGGTCGGTGCCAGACGGTCAATCGTTACTGGGGTGTTGATCGTCTCCTTCTTGATACCGGTTCCATAGATGATGACGGGGAAGGATATTGCCCTTGAATTTGTTTGATAATTCTCGTTGGTGTTCTCATTACTGAGATTCCATCCCGGAGCTATCTCTACCAGTAGCTGTCCACTCGTCTCCGGACTGAATCCATTGCGTATGATCTGCTCGTTTCCCTGAGCAGTCGTGAGCAGTCGCTCACTGGTATAGACATTTCTAATCCCTTCACACTGCAGAAGGAAAGATTGAGAACGGTTGAGTATGTCGGTGATGTTCAGTCTTTTTTGTTCTATCAGTTGAAGGTTTAGGTAAATCTGGTTTCTACTGCAGCCTTCAACGTATTTATCTGAACCGTAGATGGCTCCTAAGAACATGTTCAGCAGATTGGCCGTGCGATTGATGTAGAAGGTACCTGTTGGTATCCGATATTGCTGATAGTCATTCGCAGGTTCATCGGCATGTCCGGTGCTTGTTATAAAAAATATTACATTTTGTTTACCTATCTTATATTCTATGCTGTCTACCAGTCGACCAACCTCATGGTCGATCTCCTGATATCTCTGCAGTCGTCTGCTCTCCCATGTCGACTCTGTGACATGCTTCTTTTTCTTGTTTTCTACAACTGTAGGTACAGCCACGTCATAGGTGACATGGAGCAGGTCGGTGATGGGATCTTTTCCCATCTGTTCATGGTTCATGCACAACAGTGCTATCTTCGTAGTCTCTTCCGCTGGCGTGATAACGGCCTGTTGCTTCTTGTCCGTCACTCTGCTGTTGTTGTATTGCGTGAGCCAACTGGGAGCCGTCTTGAAATAGTAGGAAGAACTACACCAGCCACCATTGTAATGATCTCTCCAGATGGCTCCGTTGCCCGCATGTCCTGCAGTGAGGACAGCAGCCATCTTGTCGTCAGATATTCCAAAGACGATACTCTGTCCCTTGGAGGATATCTTCATCTCATCTCCGATGGTGGATGTGAGGATATGGTGTGCGGATACTTTGTCGGTGGTGTAGATACCCTGCACGCTGGGATCATCTACACAACTCTGCAGTTTCCCGGTTTTTCTGTTAAACCACGTGTTGCCGATAATGCCGTTGTAATAGGGTGTGGCGCCTGTCAGAAAGGCCGTTATTGCCGATGCTTTGTCAATGGGGGTAAAGGGATAACTCACGTTCTGGTATACCGTTCCTTCACGGAGGAGTCTTTTCAGTCCTCTCTCCGACAGTTGCGACATACTATTCTGCAGTCCCTCTGTCGTCAACTGGTCCACCGTGATATTCACGATCATCTTCGGTTGTTGCGCAAGTTGTGCCTGTGCCGTGATCATGATGGCCAGTAGGGTAACTGTCGTAACGTGCCTCTTACTGATGATATTTCTTTTTGTCATATTGTTTATTTGTATACCTCCATATATTTCTTACTAACAAAGATAATGCCACAAGGAGCATGCCTTCTGCAAAATGTTGCAAGAGGCTCGCCATCATTGCTAAGATAATCAGGATGATCCATTCGAGATATTGTTGGTCGGACAGGTGTTTACGGGTGCGTCTCACCATTCTCCAGATAAAGAAGAGGGGTAGGGGATTGAGCAAGAGCAACTGCAGATTGATCTTCACAGTGGGATGCTGCGAGAAGATCATGACGAAGAGCACGCATCCTGCCAGTCCACTGGCTAACATCAATAAGAGGTCGTAACCCCAGAAGATTTTTTTGCTGATGCGCTCTATGATACACACAAGGATAGTCACTACCAACAGGATGATTGCACAGGTGCGAGGCCTCAGGGGGAACTCTTTCTCTACGACCTGCTCTCTGGCGGGTACCACCACCATCTTACAGCCTACCAACGGACGCTTCTCACCATCCTCAGAGAGAATATAGGCATTGTCGAAGTCACGCATCGTGTTAGCAGGGATGAACTGCTGCTCAGAGATATCCGTCGGTTGGTCAGCCTGGATGCCTAAGAGCATATCATTGCCGAAGCGTGCCCAGGGATGCTCCTCATTCCACTCGTGAATGAGTTCTCTGAACGAGGGATACTGCTCTTCCTCACGATAGCGTACCTTCCCGTTGAGATGGTCTGTGATCATGTCTCTTGCCCGTGTGGTGCAGTTGTCATAGAAATAGTTATAGCGATACACTCTGTTCTCCGGTTGGTAGTTCTCTTCAAAGGCCTGCAGGATGCGCATCTTCTCTTCGGGTAACAGGTCGAGCATTTGCTCCGTCACACTACTGCCGTAGAAGGCATAGATATTGCAGAATTCCTGAAAGTCCTCTATTCCCATCTCGTAATCGGTCAGTCCAAAGACAAACCGCAGAACGAAGTGTGGCTTAGAGAAGGAGAACATCCCATAGTTGATGGCGATGTCACGTCCTGTCCGTCGGTCGTTTACCCTGATGGCGGTATGTCCATACAGACTATATACCGTCTGGTGTGGCGAACAGGTCAGCAGACTGATCGTCACGGAGTCCATTGGGTTGGCCGATTGGTTGTTTACTGGCTGGTCGACCGATGATTGTTCAGTCGCCTGCTGAGCGTATGTCGAGAGTGGCACTATTGCCATGATGAGGGCAATAAGCAGCCTATACCTATCTGTCTTTTTCCTTTTCATTGTTGCAAAGGTACAGAAATCTGCAAATAATCCGCCCTTTATAGTTTAAAAAAATCCAAATATTGATTTAAAATGATATACACTTATGGTTGTTTCAGTTTTTTTCAATACTTTTGCAACCTGTTATTGTCTGATAAGACAAAGATAAAAAGAATTTTTGTGATAATGAAAAAAATATTTCTCCCCATCTTTATGATGGCAACTGTCTTGGCCGCCCATGCGCAGAGTGGTACTAATTCACCCTATTCACAATATGGATTAGGAATTCTCAGCGAGCAGTCCAGCGGCTTCAACCGTGGTATGAATGGCCTCGGCATGGGTTTCCGCGAGGGTAATCAGGTGAACTTTATCAATCCCGCCAGTTATTCGTCTATCGATTCTCTGACGTTTATTTTCGATATGGGATTGAGTGGACAGATTACCAACTTCAGTGAGAACGGTGTGCGTAAGAATGCCAAGAATGCCGATTTTGAGTATGCCGTAGCCGGTTTCCGGGTATTCAAACATGTTGGTGTGAGCTTCGGTATCCTGCCATTTACCAATGTGGGCTACTCTTATTCCAGCAGTGATTATATCGATCCCACCAATACGGTTTACTATACCAATACCTATACAGGCAGCGGTGGTCTGCACCAGGTTTACCTGGGTGCCGGCTGGGAGCCGTTGAAGAATCTCTCTATAGGTGCTAACGTATCTTATCTTTGGGGTAACTACTCCAAGTCAATCTCAAACACGTATAGCGACTCGTATGTAAACACCTTGTATAAGTATTACACCCTTTCGGTGAATAACTACAAGGTAGATGCCGGTATCCAGTATACCCTGCCACTCGGGAAAAAGAATCAGGTAACCATTGGTGCCACTTTCTCACCCGGTCATTCGCTGAAGGCAGATCCTAAGTGTCAGGTGGTGAGCTACAACTCTACCACTTCCGTTACCGACACCACTACCTATGTGGCAAATGATGGCGTGAAACTGCCTAATATGATTGCTGCCGGTGTGATGTGGAATCACAATAACCAGTTGAAGTTGGGTGTCGACTACAGTCTGCAGCAGTGGGGTAGTGTGGGATTCCCCGATTACACAGTGGTTAATGACAAACCAGCCTATGTAGTCAACGACAATTATTTCAAAGACCGTCATAAGTTCACTTTGGGTGGCGAATACTGCAAGGGTGCCATGTATCGTAAGTTGCTCAGTCGTATCCGTTACCGTGCTGGTGTGTCGTATGCCACTCCCTATATGACGATCAACGGCAAAGACGGACCTAAAGAGATCTCTGCCAGTATCGGTTTCGGCATTCCGATCATGAATGGCTACAATAACCGTTCTCTGCTGAACATCTCCGGCCAGTGGGTACATACCTCGGGAGCCGGCATGATCACCGAGAATACTTTCCGTATCAATATCGGAATGACATTCAACGAGCGTTGGTTCGCTAAGTGGAAGGTAGAGTAAACACCTTGTTCATGAGACCAAATCAACTGTTTTATCTCCTCTTGTTCTTCATTCTTCTGGGTGCATGCTCAGAAGAGAAGGAGCATATTGCCCCTGCCATCCATGAGCGCGACTCCGTGGCGGTGATGACATCGTGGGGTGTCAACACCCTGATCTCCGACTCCGGTATGCTCAAGTACCGTATCGTGACAGAGTGCTGGGAGGTGAACCAAGTGAAGAATCCCTCCCGTTGGAGCTTCGAGAAAGGACTGTTCTTGGAGCAGTTTGATGAGAAGTTCCATGTAGAGGCCTATATACAAGCCGACACCGCCTATTATTATGACCAACAGAAATTATGGCATCTCTATGGTCGTGTCAGGGTACGTACTGTCGACGGCTTGCGATTCAACAGTGAGGAACTCTTCTGGGATCAGGTGAAACATGAGATGTATAGTTATAAGTTCTCACGCGTGATAACACCTGAACGAGAGATGCAGGGCACCTATTTCCGTAGTGATGAGCGTATGACCAAGTACACCGTAAGCAATTCCAAGGGCTCGTTCGTAAGAGGTAAGGATGGTTTCGGCAGTAATGCCGGTGACAGTATCCTCACGGCTCCTGACAGTGTGAAGTCAATGAAACGCCAGCCCACCACCTCGAAGCCCAAAACAAATATATAAACCATTGAGATCATGGACGAAGTAGACATACCTTTAATAATAGGTATCATCATCACGATGATCTTCTCTGCATTCTTCTCAGGAATGGAGATAGCCTTCGTGTCGAGCAACCGCATGAAGGCAGAGATGGATAAGGAGAAGGTCGGACTGGCCCGCAAACCCCTAGAAGTGTTTTTTCACCATCCCAACAACTTCGTCAGCACGATGCTGGTGGGTAATAATATAGCATTGGTGGTCTATGGTATCCTGATTGCCAAACTCTTTGACAACACGATCTTCAAGGGGATGGATCCGGCATTCACCGTTCCGGCAGACACCATTCTTTCCACACTGATCGTATTGTTTACCGGTGAGTTCTTGCCCAAGGTGTTTTTTAAGAGTAATCCCAACCGTCTGCTTACCATCTTTGCTTTTCCCGCTTTCCTCTGCTATATCATCCTGTGGCCTATCTCCCGTTTTGCCACAATGCTTTCCCGTGGAATTTTGCGTTTGGTGGGGGTAAAGGTAGAGAAAGACGATGAGGATGAAGAGTTCTCAAAGGTGGATCTCGACTACCTCGTACAGTCATCCATCGAGAATGCCAAGAATGATGAGGAGATAGAGGATGAGGTGAAGATTTTCCAGAATGCGCTTGACTTCTCCGAAACGAAGGTTCGCGACTGTATGATCCCGCGTACAGAGATCTGTGCCGTGGAAGATACCTGTGGCGTGGAAGAACTGATGGCCCGTTTCGTGGAGAGTGGTCATTCGAAGATCATCGTCTACCACGAGGATATCGACCATATCATCGGTTATATCCATTCCAGTGAGATGTTCCGCAACCGACAACAATGGAAAGAACATATACAGACCATGCCCTACGTGCCTGAGACCATGATGGCCCGTAAACTCATGCAAACCCTCTTGCAGCAAAAGAAATCACTGGCTGTGGTGGTGGATGAGTTTGGAGGCACCAGCGGTATCGTCTCTCTGGAGGATATGGTGGAGGAGATTTTTGGTGATATCGAGGATGAACACGACAATACCAACTATGTGGCAAAGAAAATCTCCGATACAGAATATGTCTTGTCTGCCCGACTGGAGATCGACAAGGTGAATGAGATGTTCGACTTGCAACTGCCCGAGAGTGATGAGTATATGACGGTGGGTGGACTGATCCTTCATGAGTATCAGAGTTTCCCCAAACTCAATGAAGTGGTGAAGATTGGGCGCTATGAGTTCCGTATTGTCAAGAATACAATGACAAAAATAGAGTTAGTACGCCTATATGTCACGGAATAACGAAACTTTTTACGTTTTTTTTGCCGTTAATTAGTATCTTTTTTGTAATTTTGCAAGCTGAATTGCCGCCTTCGGCGGAAATGAAGCATTGCGTTGATAAAGAATGAAATAATAAATATCTAAAAACAATAAATTAAAAATGGCAGCAATAGGAAAAATCAGAAGCTGGGGGCCGGTCCTCGTTATCGTGATCGGATTGGCCTTGTTTGCATTTATTGCCGAGGAGCTCTTCCGTTCTTGTGAGTCTACAAAGAATCAGGAGCGCCAGCAAGTCGGCGAAGTGTTAGGTAAGAAAATCGATGTACAAGAGTTCCAGAAACTCCTTGATGAGTATCAGGATGTCATCAAGATGACTCAGGGTCGTGACAACCTCACCGACGAGGAGCTCAACCAGGTAAAGGACATGGTATGGAACCAGTTTGTACAGACAAGCATCATTGAGAACGAGGCATCTAAGTTGGGTCTTACCGTTACCGACGAGGAGATGCAGAATATCCTGAAGGCAGGTACTAACCCGATGCTTACACAGACACCGTTTGTGAATCAGCAGACCGGTCGTTTCGATGTGAATATGCTCAAGAAGTTCTTGGCAGAGTATAAGAACGTGAAGAGCACCAACCCACAGTTGGCAGAGCAGTATGAGAGCCTGCACAACTTCTGGACATTCATCGAGAAGAACATTCGTCAGCAGACCCTCGCACAGAAGTATCAGAATCTTCTTGCCAGCTGTCTGCTCTCTAACCCTGTATCAGCAAAGAAGGCTTATGAGAACGACAATATCGAGAGCAATATCCAGTTGGTATCCTTCCCGTATGCCGACATCAACGACAACAAGGTACAGGTAACCGACGCTGATATCAGCGCTAAGTATGATGAGCTCAAGCAGCAGTTCAAGCAGCTCACCGAGACACGTGACATCAAGTATGTCGACGTACAGGTAGTTGCTTCTGCAGAAGACCGCGTAGCCCTGAACAAGAGCATTGCCGACTTCTCTTCACAGCTCGCTACTGCAGCTGATCCAAGCGAGGTAATCCGCAAGAGTATGTCTTTCGTTCCTTATCTGGGTATCCCACAGACCAAGGCAGCGTTCCCATCAGACATCGCTGCTAAGCTCGACAGCATGGCTGTAGGCACAGTCAGTGCACCGGTGGAGAACAAAGAAGACAATACCATCAATGTGATCAAGCTCATCGCTAAGCAGTCACTGGCTGACTCTATCCAGTTCCGCGCTATCCAGGTGGGTGGTGACGATGTACTCGAGGCTCGTCGTGTAGCCGACAGTATCTACACTGCTCTGCAGGGTGGTGCCGACTTCGAGGCTCTGGCAAAGAAATATGGTCAGACTGGTGAGAAGAACTGGCTCACCAGTGCTCAGTATCAGAGCGCTCCTTCTATGGATAAGGATACCCGTGAGTATATCCGTGTACTGAACAGTGCTGCGCTCAATGCTACCACTAACCTCGAGATGACTACCAGCAATATGATCATCCAGGTGCTCGACCGCAAGGGCTTCACCGATAAGTACACAGCAGCTGTGATCAAGAAGAGCATTGATTTCTCTAAGGATACTTACTCAGCAGCCTTCAATAAGTTCTCTCAGTTTGTCAGCGAGAACCAGACCATCGAGGCTATGGAGAAGAATGCCGCTAAGTATGGTTATAAGGTACAGGAGCGTCAGGGTGTGAGCAACGCCGAGCATAATATTGCCGGTATCCGTTCTACCCGTGAGGCTATGAAGTGGTTGTTCGATGCTAAGAAGAATGCTGTTTCTCCTCTCTATGAGTGTGGTAACAACGATCATCTGCTCGTACTTGCGCTCACCGAGATCACTCCGAAGGGTTATATCAGCAAGAGCAACGCTCAGGTAGCTCAGTATCTCAAGAGCGAGGTGCTCAAGGATAAGAAGGCCGCTCAGATTATGGAGAAGATCAAGGGCGTGAAGAGCGTTGCTGAGGCTCAGAAGAAGGGCGGTAAGGTTAGCGATGTTAACCAGATCACCTTCAGTGCTCCGGTATTCATCTCTGAGACTGGTGCCAGCGAGCCCGCACTTAGTGGTGCTGTAGCAGCTACTGCACAGGGTAAGTTCTCTGCTGCTCCTGTCAAGGGTAATGCCGGTGTATACCTCTTCCAGGTGAAGAGTAAGAACACTCGTACTCAGGAGTACAAAGAGGGTGTTTACGAGATGTCTCTCAAGCAGAAGGCTATGCAGTATGCCGGTAACTTCATGCAGGAGCTCTTTGCTAAGGCTAACGTGAAGGATAACCGTTATCTCTTCTTCTAAGAAAGGATTTACACCTTATATTATATATAGCCCGACTGAACGGTCGGGCTATATTTTTATGTTGTTTTAATGATAGTAACTGCATTGCGCTATACTGGCGCACTTGAGTGCCAAGCATGGACACAGTACTGCGCTATACTGGCGCACTTGAGTGCCAAGCATGGACACAGTATTGCGCCATACCAGCGCACTATAGTGCCAAGCATTGACACAGTACTGCGCGATACCAGCGCACTTGAGTTTTTATTATTGTTATAAGGGACTATTATTATTATTGGATAATGTGTAGATTAGTTTCTTTATTATCAAACAAAAAAACAGCGATACCTCAAGGGGATATCGCTGCTTTTTATTAGTAATTTTAATTCTACTTCAAAGGAATCTTGTCAATACGACGCTGATGGCGACCACCTTCAAAAGGTACGGTAAAGAACTCGTCCATAATCTTCTTGGCGGTGGCTTCATCGATGAAGCGTCCGGGCATCACGAGCACGTTGGCATCGTTATGCTGGCGAATCAGGTGTGCGATCTCCTCACACCAAGCCACGCCGGCACGGATCATCGGGTGCTTGTTGAGCGTCATCGAGATGCCCTGACCGCTGCCGCAGATGGCAATGCCGGGGAATACCTCGCCGCGCTCCATACCCTCGGCCAAAGCGTGTCCGAAGTCGGGATAGTCGCACGATGCCTCACTGTAGGTGCCGTAGTCCTTATAAGCATATCCTTTCTCCTTGAGATACTCGATGACATACTGCTTGAGGGCATATCCGGCATGGTCAGAGGCTAATCCTACTGTCTTTACTTCCATAGCTATTACTCGTTAAGGAAAACTTTCACCTGGTTGTATACATTCTCGGCTGTGTAGCCCAGCTTCTCGTCGAGCACCTTGTAAGGAGCAGAGAAACCGAAGCTCGGCATACCGAAGACCTTACCGTTGCTGCCAACCAGTCCTTCAAGAGTGACGGGCAGACCGGCTGTCATACCGAAGATCTTTGCACCCTTCGGCAGGATACTCTCCTGATATTCCTTGCTCTGATTGCGGAACAGTCCTTCTGAAGGTACGCTCACGATGCGGATCTTCGCACCATCCTTACGCAGCAGTTCTGCACCGGCCACGAGGGTAGATACCTCTGATCCATCGGCCAACAGGATAATGTCGTAGTCCTCATCTGAGCCAGCCACTACATAAGCACCCTTGCGAGCCTGCTCGTAGTCGTTGCCTGCGGGCAACTTAGCAATGTTCTGACGAGAGAAGATCAGGGCTGTAGGTGTCTCTACGTTCTCCATAGCCATAGCCCAGCATACGGTGGTCTCATCGGCATCTGCCGGACGGAACACGCGTACGGAGTCGCGGCCAGAGTGATTCTTGAGTTTCTCCATCAGACGAATCTGTGCTTCCTGCTCTACGGGCTCGTGGGTAGGACCATCCTCACCCACACGGAAGGCATCGTGTGTCCAGATGAACTTAATAGGAACTTCCATCAGGGCAGCCATACGTACGGCGGGTTTCATATAGTCGGAGAATACGAAGAAGGTGCCACAAGCGGGGATAACACCACCGTGGAGGTACATACCGATACACATACAAGCCATGGTGAGCTCAGCCACACCAGCCTGGAAGAATGCACCCTCGAAGTCGCCGCACTGCAGACTCTTAGTCTTCTTCAGGAAGCCATCAGTCTTGTCGGAGTTAGAAAGGTCGGCAGAGGCGCAGATCATGTTAGGTACCTGCTCGGCCAGAACGCCTAAGCATGCAGCTGAAGCGGCACGTGTAGCACTACCTTCCTTCTGAACGACAGCACTCCAGTCAACCTTCGGAGCCTTGCCACTGAACCATTCCTTCATGAGAGCAGCCTGCTCGGGATGTCCGGCAGCCCACTCAGCCTCTTCAGCCTTGCGCTGGGCAACGATCTTCTTGAGCTCCTCACGACGGTTGGCATACAGTTCCTCCACCTCCGGGAAGATATGGAATGGATCCTCGGGGTTGCCACCCAAGTTCTTGATGGTGTTCACATAGGCATCGCCGCCTAAAGGTGCACCATGGGTATTGATACATGCCTCATAGCTGGTTCCATCAGCGCGCAGGGCTCCCTTACCCATCACGGTCTTACCGATGATGAGGGTGGGGTGGCCGTTAGGCTGCTGTGCCTTTGTCAGGGCTGCACGTATCTCGTCGGGATCATTACCGTTGATGGTCAGCACGTTCCATCCCCATGCCTTGTATTTGGCCTCGGTATTCTCAGCCATCACCACCTTACACTCGGTAGAGAGCTGGATATCGTTGGAGTCGTAGAACATAATGAGGTTGTCGAGACCCAGGATGCCTGCCAGACGACCAGTGCCCTGTGAGATCTCTTCCTCTACACCACCATCAGAGATATAGGCATAGATCTTATGCTGCAGCGGGGCAGTGCCTAAGCGTGCCTGCAGGAATTTCTGTGCAACGGCAGCACCGGCAGCGAAGGTATGTCCCTGTCCGAGTGGACCAGAGGTGTTCTCAATGCCGCGCTCGATATTTCGTTCGGGGTGTCCTGGGGTAGGAGAGCCCCACTGACGGAACTGTGCTACCTCGTCGAGGGTGAACTTTCCCTGCAGACAGAGGGCGCTGTAGAGCATTGGTGACATATGACCGGGGTCGAGGAAGAAACGGTCACGACCGGCCCATGCGGGATTCTCAGGGTCGTAAACGAGGAATTCACTGAAGAGCACATTGATGAAGTCGGCTCCTCCCATGGCACCGCCGGGGTGACCCGACTTGGCCTTTTCTACCATGGATGCAGCGAGAATACGGATATTGTCGGCTGCCTTGTTCATTAGTTGTTTACTATTCATATTTACTATTTATTATTAGTTGCAATCATCAGTTTTTTTAATGCTTTGATCTACTTTACCTCGAGCACGACGATGCTCTTGGCAGGGAGTTTCACGGTGAGCTTGTTCTTCTTGAGCTTGAAGTCCTTGAACGCAGCGGGCTGCACACGGTCGGTATGCTCGAAATCATTGTAGTCGGTGATGTTCTTGCAAGTGAGGATACGAGCACTGACATCCTTCAGATTCTTCTCCTTACCTTTCTCGTTGAGCAGTTTGTTGATTTCCACAGCTACCTCTTTCTTCTTGTCGACACTCACATTGGTGAGTGAGATGATGAGTGATCCGTCGGCCTTCAAAGCGCTGGTAGCGCTGATGGAGGGCACTGTACGGTAGGTAGTAGCATCGCCCTTCTTGATCTCCTTGTCGGGATCATGGCGTACGGTGAGGTTGTCACACTTCACAGAGGTGGGCAGATACATAGCCTCCTGGAAACCCTTGTACATCTCGAAGACGTGGTAGGTAGGGGTGAGCACCATGTGTCCGGTGCCTTTCTGATCGGTGAGGATCATACTCTGCAGTACGTTAACCACCTGGGCGATATTAGCCATGCGGATACGGTCGGTATGGCGATGGAACACGTTGAGTGACAAGGCTGCCACCATGGCGTCGCGCATGGAGTTCTGCTGATAGAGGTGACCGCGGATCGTTCCAGGCTCCTCATCCCACCAGGTACCCCACTCATCGACCAGCAGACCGACACGTTTCTTGGGGTCTTTCTCGTCCATGATGGTGCAGTGTCTGTTAATCACATCTTCTATCTCCAGACATTTACCTAATGTCCAGTAGTAGTTCTCGTTATCAAACTTCAGTGATGATCCCTTGCTGCCACTCCATCCAGTGACGGTGTAGTAGTGGAGAGACAGACCGTTCATCTGATTCTTGGCTGTTCCCATGAGCACCTTCGTCCAGTTGTAGTCGTAGTCGCTGGCACCACTGGCAATCTTATACAGTTGGTTACCGTCGTAGTTACGACAATAAGTGGAGTAGCGGCGGAAGAGGTCGCTATAGTACTCAGGGCGCATGTTTCCACCGCAGCCCCAGCTCTCGTTACCTACACCAAGGAACTTCACCTTCCAGGGTTTCTGACGACCGTTCTGCTGGCGTAGCTTAGCCATCGGAGTTCCAGACTCAGAAGTCATGTATTCCACCCACTTAGCCAGTTCTTCGACAGTACCAGAACCTACATTACCACTGATATACGGCTCGCAGCCCAGCATCTCGCAGAGGTTCAAGAACTCGTGTGTACCGAAGGAGTTATCTTCAATCGTTCCACCCCAGTTGTTGTTCTTCATGCTGGGGCGCTGGTTACGCGGACCGATACCATCCATCCAATGATATTCATCGGCAAAGCAGCCGCCCGGCCAGCGGAGCACAGGTATCTGCAGTGCCTTGAGGGCGTTGAACACATCTGTGCGGTATCCATTGGTGTTGGGAATAGGGGAGTTTTCACCTACCCACAGACCACCGTAGATGCACGATCCGAGGTGTTCAGCAAACTGTCCGTAGATCTCTTTATGAATCTTGTTCTCCCCCTGATTGGCCTGTATGCTTACTGTGGCATCCTGGGCATTAGCGCCTAAGATACTCAGGGAAAGAACAGATATAAATAGTATTTTTTTCATGTCTTATGATATTTCAACACAGAGACACAGAGTGACAGAAGTATTATTTCTGTGACTCTTTATCTCTGTGTCTTTTATTTATTTACATTCCACAGCTGTCTTCTCGATAGCCAGTGCTTTCTTATAACGCTCGATATAGCGGTTGAAGCCTGCCACATCCTCATCGGTGGGAGCGATCTCCACGCCAGCATCGCCAGCGAAGACATTCTCCTCGAGATAGTCAGCCAACGAAAGTTTACTATCATTGTTTACCAAGAAAGCAGCCAACAGGGCGATACCCCAGGCACCACCTTCTCCTGCGGTCTCCATAACAGAGATAGGAGAACTCAAAGCAGCTGCCAACATCCGTTGTCCGACACCCTTTGTCTTGAAGTATCCGCCATGTCCGGTGATACGATCCACCTTGACATGCTCTTCTTTGAGCAGGATATCATTACCGATCTTCAGCACGCCGATAGCGCCATACAGATGGGTGCGCATGAAGTTGGCCAAAGAGAACTTGTCATTGGCGGAGCGCACGAAGAGTGGACGACCGTCAGACAGTCCGGTAATCGGTTCTCCTGATACGTAGTTGAACGCCATCAATCCACCGCAGTCGGCATCACCCTCAAGGGCTTTGTTAAACAGACGGGTGTAGATCTCGTTCATATCCACGGGCATGCCCATCATCTCCTGATACTCCTTGAAGAGGTTCACCCAGGCATTGATATCAGAGGTACAGTTATTGCAGTGTACCATGGCTACCAGACTGCCGTCGGGCGTGGTAACGATATCGATAGGCTCGTATGGCTTGGAGAGATCTTTCTCGAGCACGATCATAGAGAACGAAGAGGTACCTGCCGATACATTACCGGTGCGCTGCTTTACGGCGTTGGTTGCTACCATACCGGTGCCTGCGTCTCCTTCCGGAGGACAGAGAGGGATGCCTGCCTTGAGATGTCCGGAGATATCCAGTTTGTGAGCACCCTCGGGTGTGAGGTATCCGGCATCCTCACCAGCTACGAGCACCTTGGGGAAGATATCCAACAGGGTCCAACCGAAACCTCTCGGCTCGATCAGTTTGTTGAACTTCTCTACCATATCGGCATTATAGGTCTTGGTATCAGGATCAACGGGAATCATTCCTGAGGCATCGCCGATGCCCAATACCTTCTTTCCGGTTAACTGCCAGTGGATATATCCTGCCAGTGTGGTCTGGAACTTGATATCCTTGACATGCTCCTCATTGTCGAGTATAGCCTCATAGAGATGCGAGATGCTCCAGCGCAGTGGGATATTGTAAACAAAGAGATCGGATAGTTCCTTGGCTGCCTTGCCGGTATTGGTGTTTCGCCAGGTGCGGAAGGGCACGAGGATCTCGTCTTTATCGTTGAATGCCATATATCCGTGCATCATCGCACTGATACCGATAGATGCGAGAATCTCTATCTCTGTGTCGTATTTCTCAAGTACCTCTTTACGGAGATTTGCGTAACAGTCTTGCAGACCGAACCAGATAGCCTCAATGCTGTAGGTCCACAGTCCATCAACCAACTGGTTTTCCCAGTTGTGGCTGCCCTGTGCGATGACCTTGTATTCAGGGTCGATCAGCACGGCCTTAATACGGGTAGAGCCAAACTCGATACCGAGAATGGCTTTACCTGATTGGATGATTTCTTTAGCATTCATAGCTATTTATCTCAACGCTTTGTTCAACATGTAGTAAACCTCGTTGGTGCGAAGTTGCTGTTTGAACTCACTGGTCTTGGTATCCTTGTTGATACGTACATACTCCAGATCGAGCATCTCAGCGAAGTCTTCCCAGTACTCCTCAGTGATATCATATGAGAAGGCGCTGTGGTGAGTACCACCAGCGAGGAGCCATGCGCCTGCGCCAATCTCGAAGGTGGGCTGTGGTACCCACAGGGCAGAGGCAACAGGCAGGTTTGGCATGGGCTTTGGCTCGATGCACTCTACCTCTTGTGAGATCAGACGGAAACGGTTACCCAGGTCAACCACGGTGGCCTTGATACCACGTCCTACCTTTGAGGTAAATACCAAACGGGCTGTCTGCTCCTTGCGAATACCGATACCGAGGAAGTGAACCTCGAGCTTTGGTTTGTCGACAGCGATAAGTGGACAAACCTCGAGCATATGACTCTGCAGACAAGAGCTGCGGTCGCCGGCGAAGTTGAGGGTATAGTCCTCGAGGAAAGAACAACCGGTAGGCATACCCTGCTGGATCACCCACAAGGTGCGATAGAGGCAGGCTGTCTTCCAGTCGCCCTCAGCACCGAAGCCGATACCCTCAGCCATCAATCGCTGTGAAGCCAAACCAGGAATCTGATCGAATCCTACGAAGTTTGGATCATTGATGTCTGCATCGCCCAGGTCGTCGAAGTTGGTGGTGAAAGCGGTGGCACCCTCATCCTTGAGCACTCTGCGGAGAGCGATCTCAGCCTTGGCAGCACTTCTCACTTTCTTCCAATATACCTCCTCACCACTCTCGTCGATCTTGATGGTGTATGCTTTCTTATACTCATCTACCAGGGCTTCTACTTCCTCATCGGTAACCTTCTTGAAGTATTCCATCAGAGAACTAACGGGGTAGTAGTCAACATGGTAACTCAGGCGCTGCTCGAATTCTACACGGTCGCCATCGGTAACAGCCACATTGTTCATGTTCATACCGAACATCAGACAACGTACGTTGCGGGCATCAGCCACACCGGCAGCTACGCGAGCCCATACGGCGATCTTCTTGTGTACATCCTCATTCTTCCAGTAGCCACAAACAACCTTGCGAGGAACACGCATACGAGTACAGATATGGCCAAACTCGATATCACCATGAGCACTCTGGTTGAGGTTCATGAAATCCATATCCATGGTCTCCCAAGGAATCTCGGCATTGTATTGTGTATGCAGGTGGAGCAATGGCTTCTGCAGGTCTTGCAAACCTTTGATCCACATCTTAGCGGGTGAGAAGGTGTGCATCCATGTGATGATACCGATACACTTCTCTTCATTGTTAGCGGCTTTCATCACGGCCTCTACCTCCTTAGAAGAGTTTGCCGTGCCTTTATATACAATCTTTACAGGGATGTTACCACTGTTGTTAAGACCATCTACCATTTCTTTTGAGTGACCATCTACCTGAACAACGGCGTCACCTCCATAGAGCAACTGAGCACCAGTTACCCACCAAATCTCTAAATTATCAAATGCTGTCATAATCTTTATTTTTAACGATAACGCTAACGATAACGTTAACTATTAATGATCAATTTTTAATTTTTAATTTTCAATTTTCAATTCTCAATTATTTCTTCTTCTGTCCATAATAAGCATTAGGACCGTGCTTACGACTGAAGTGCTTCTCGATGAGTAAGGGGTTCATGGTGGTGTCGGGGTTGACACAGAAAGAAATGAACGCCATCTTGGCGCACTGCTCCATCACCACGGCGTTATATACAGCGTTGTCGGCATCCTTACCAAAAGAGAAGGGACCATGGTTCTTTACCAGTACACCTGGTGTGTGAACAGGGTTGATATTTCCTTTCTTGATACGGTCGACGATCACCACACCCGTATTATACTCGTAGGCATCCATCTGGTCGGCTGTCATATCATCCGTGCATGGTATCTCATCGTGGAAATAATCGGCGTGAGTGGTTCCTATATTAGGAATATCCTTGCCTGCCTGTGCCCATGCTGTAGCATAGGTGGAGTGGGTGTGGACAATACCGCCGATCTCGGGGAATGCGCGATAGATCACCAGATGGGTTGCAGTATCGGATGAAGGGTTCAGATCTCCCTCAACCACCTTACCGGTCTCGAGGTCTACCACTACCATGTCGGATGCCTTCATGGTGTCGTAGCTTACTCCTGATGGTTTGATGAGCATCAGACCTTTCTCTCTGTCTACTGCTGACACGTTACCCCAAGTAAAGATCACCAGGTTGTGCTTCACTAAGTCGAGGTTTGCCTTAAATACTTTTTCTTTCAGTTCTTCTAACATACGTATACCTTATTATATATGATGCTGCTCAGATCTCTTGTCACGAAAACAATATAGGGCAGCACCACGTTTAGATGTTGTTTTATCAATCATTTCTGTCTTTTCCACCAGGTCGATACTCATGATGCGTTTGCGGAAATTACGTTTGTCGATATTCTCGCCGAGTATCGCCTCATAGACATGTTGCAGCTGTGTCAAAGTGAAATAATCCGGTAACAGACTATTGGTGATAGGCTCGCTATTAATACTCTTGCGCAAAAGGGTGATGGCTTTCTGAACCATCTCCCGGTGGTCGGAGTAGAGTGGTGGCAGTTGATCGAGATCTACCCATCTTGCTCCATGCTCCTCATACAGCCGGTGGTCATAGTCACTGATCTTGATGAGTGCACAGTAGGCGATAGACACCACTCTTTCGCCCGGGTCACGATCTACTGCCCCGAAGGCCTCCACCTGACGCATATACAGATTCTTGAGACCTGTCAACTCGTATAATACACGATGAGCGGCTTCGTCGACACTCTCATCTGTGCCGACAAAGCCACCGTATAGAGACCATTCACCTCTTCCTGGATCCATCTGACGTTTGCCCAACATCAACTTCAGTTTGTTATCGTCAAAACCGAAGATGATACAGTCAACTGCAACGTACGCCTTGGTATTTCCAGAATAATAGGTTGTCATGTTTTACCAGAAATAAATATAGAATGCGACGGTGAAACCGAGGATGATAATAGAATGGAAGACATCCCATCCGTTCCAAGAAGCACGAGAAGCAGCTTTCTGCTCTGGTGTAGCTGTTCCGAATACCAGACCCTCGATCTTCTTCTTGTCGGGTGCCTCAGTGCAAAGACTGACGATGATTACCACGAGGAGACATACCACGAGCATACATCCGCAGAAGAACAACCAGTTGAAATCATAGAATACGCTCTTGAACCAAGTCTGTGCAGCATCAGGGGTGTTGCTATAGTACACCTTTGCACCCAGACGGGTAAGACCGATGATCAGACCAGAGAGCAAACCCCACTGACCACCCTTGGCAGAGGCGCGCTTCCAACAGATACCCAGCAAGAAGGTGGCTGCAATACCAGGAGCAAGCACACTCTGTACATCCTGCAGATAGGTGTAGAGCACGTCACCGACACTACGCATGATAGGAATCCAGAGGATACCTAAGATCACGATGATAACTGTGGCAGCCTGACCGATACGTACCAGTGCCTTCTCAGAAGTCTGCGGACGCAGACGCTTGTAGAAGTCGATGGTGAAGAGCATAGCTGATGAGTTGAACAGAGATGCCAATGAACTCATCAATGCTGCAAGGATACCGCAAACAACCAGACCCTTCACACCGGCAGGCAACAACTTAGCCACGAGGGTAGGGAAGGCTGCGTCGGCATTCGGGTTACCGTTGGCAAGGAGTGGGAGGAATCCCTCACCGCCTGCACCGATATATTTCTGGTGGATAGCGAAAGCGATCATACCAGGAATCAGGAAGAGAAATACGGGCAACAGTTTCAGGTAAGCACCGAAGATCGTACCACGACGAGCCTCACGCTCATTCTTACCTGAGAGTACACGCTGAACGATATACTGGTCGGTACACCAATACCAGAAACCGATGATGGCAGAGCCCAGCAACGCACCCAACCAAGGATACTGTGGGTCGCTGTTAGAACGCATCAGGTGGATCATAGTACCCTGAGCACCCTCATAGTTAGGCTTCACATCACACAACTGTAACATCTGATCCCAACCACCCAGCTCTTTGAGTCCAAGAACGAGGATGATCAATGAACCCAGCAACAGAATAGGAGTCTGCAGCACAGAGGTGTAGAGCACACTCTTCATACCACCGCAGATGGTGTAGATAGCGGTGATGATCACCAGTCCGATAGCTGCGATCCAGAAAAAATCGATACCCCAGAGTTCTTTAATACCGAATA